>JANMEE010000039.1:0-21953 GCA_031376645.1 Dolichospermum sp. OTE_75_concoct_329_sub
GCATTTCTGGATGTTCTGCTACATAACAGTCTATGGGGTTGAAAGCATTGGGAAGCAGCACTGTGAGTCCTGGTTGAGAACGTCCGGCTCGACCACTGCGTTGCTGATACGCCATTTTAGAACCAGGCCAGCCACGCAATATACAACATTCTAATTCTGGTAAATCTATTCCTGCTTCTAAGGCTTCTGTGGCAATTATCCACTTGATTATACCAGACTGAAGTTGATTAACTACTTCGGCTCGACGCTCGGCAGTAATGCCACTGTAAAATGCTGTAACTTGATTTGATTTTAACAGTTCTGTGACTTCTCGCACACTGCGCCGGGAGTTACAAAACGCGATTCCTGATTTATTTTGATTGAGTAAAAATTGAATTATCCGCGCTGTGTCAGCAGTTAAATTGTAACTTGGTTGGGTGACAATTACTTGTCTTGGTGGTGAAGCTGCTCCGCTTTTACGAAGCCAAATTAAGGGTTTAGGATTGAGTTTAGTGGGTTTTAAACCGGAGATTTTCAAAGCTAATTGTTTAGGATTTCCACAAGTAGCACTGAGGAAGATAAATTGCAGTTTTTGGGAGTCACCACCGTAATGATCTACTGCTAGTTTGATGCGGCGAATTAACCAAGCCATATTTGCGCCATAGCTACCGGAAAGGGTGTGTGCTTCATCAATTAAGATGTAGCGCAATCGTTGATAAAAGTTTGCCCAATTTGGTGATTTCCAAACTTGTTTGAGTTGGAAATGAATTAATTCGGGAGTGACACCTAATATATGGGGTTCACTTGCCAGGATTTGTTCTCGTTCATCTGATTTGACATCTCCAGTGATCATTGCTAGGACTGGGCGATATTTTGGGGGTATGGTAGAAAGTAATTGTGAGATTTTATGGAATTGGTCTAGTGCTAATGCTCGCAGTCCATAAAATGCTAAGGCTCGGTGTTCTTGATTGATGCAACCTTCGATAATGCCGGGGTATGTGCTGAGGGTTTTACCACTGGCTGTAGGGGAGGTGAGGATGAAACTTTTACCTGTTCTAATTGCTTGTAAGGCTTTGATTTGATGGGAGTAAAGTTGGGTGATTCCTAATGATTGTAGGGCTTTTATTAGTTGCTTGGGTAGGTCTTTGGGGATGGTTTTGAGGTTGGGTTCGGTGGCAGGAATTGTTTGTTGATAGAGTATTTCTTCTCCTAGAAATTCGGTGATTTCTGTTGGTTCTGGGGGATGGTGATTGGGGTGGGAATTTTCGGTAATGGGTGTGGTAGGTGGTGTCCACAGGCTTTGCAGTAATAAGCTGTAGTTGGGGGTGTTCATGGTGGTGTTTTCTGAACTTTACCCTAAAAAATCCCCCATTGGGGGAGTGGTGTTGATTTATCAAGTTTTTTACAGAAAGTTTTAACTATAACTCTAGTGAGATAATATACAATATATTTTGATAAATCCTCTGTTAAATCAATCATCAAAGAATTAAGTTGTGGAATTAAATGGTAAACAGCCTGAATCTAACCCTGAGAAAGATATCCTTCTATCTCACTGGACAGACGACCGCAGAAGAATACACCTCTGGCTACAAGAAGAAGCCCCATCTCTAGCAGAATTATATGAAAGTGCAGTTCGGTTAAGATTTGAAATAGAAATTCCTGGTAGAGTTAGGCTTATATGTCACTGTCTGCGTGAGATTTGCAATCGGTTAATTGCTGTTAAAGTTGGCACTAAAAGTGGTGGTAGGTTTGATTATGTAAAGCGAATAAACCAACTGTCTATACTGTGGAAAGGAAGAGGTTTTCCCATAGATGGAATACTTACAGAATCGGGAATTAATTCTCAGGCTAGTTTACCGTCTTCTTCTCCAGATATTTCCATACCTCGTGAGCTATTTTTTGAAATAGCTAACATAATTACAGAACATGAAAAAACTAGTTACCAAATTGATGCAAGAGTCGAGCTTTTTTTTGTGGAGTGTGTCCCTGAAAATCAATACGACAAAAACTCGCTCCTTCCTCAAGTTAACCAATGGAAGAAATTTTGTAATTGGTTTGTAGGAAAAGCACATGATAACGGTACAGTTGATGCAGACTATGATGAAGACAGTCTAGTTGATAATTTTCAATTATTCGAGCAGGTTTTGGGTACACTAGCTCAAAGTTTTTACAAAACTACAGATAAATTAGATGAAATCCTGGAAGAAGCCAACTCCTAAACAAATTGATCAAGCCATAGCAATGCTGATTCATCCTCAGCAACGTATTTATTTTTTCAATCGTCTAGAAAATCCAGAGTGGATTGAACCTTTGAAAAGAAAAGGTTATTTCCAAAATCCACCTAAAATTATTGAGGATGCTGGTCAAGGTACTGTGAAATTTCCTATGTGGCCTCAGTCTCGGTATCTAGCACGAATGGCTAAAGAAACGCCGAAAGAGGTTCTAGAAATTGCACAAGATATAGAAAGCAACAATCCTCGTATTTATGAGGATTTTGTTGATGCTGCACTTCAAATGCCTTCAGAACAAGCGGTACAATTGGTTCCTAAATTTATAAACTGGATAGAAAAATCACTATACTCATCATTTCTATTTCCAGAAAAAGTTGCTGATCTCATAATTCATCTTGCCAAAGGTGGTAAGCATAAAAAAGCACTAGAACTAGCTAGGACATTACTTGTTGTCATGCCAGATTCTAGTTTGAATAACAGTGATAACAGTGTCTATATTCCCTCCCCCAAACCACGAGTACGCTTTGATAACTGGAATTATCAAGAAATTATTAAAAAATATATTCCAGAATTAGTCAAAATAGTGGGTGAAAAGGCGTTGATTATGCTAATTTTCCTGCTTAATGATGCGGTTAAGTTCTCTATTTCTAATTCAGAACTTCAAGAAAAAGATAATAATTCACCTATCTTGGAAGATAGCTCACATTACTGGCGATATGCAATTGAGGATCATCCTCGAAATCATGATCCTTATGATGTTATAGAAATTTTGCTACAAGCAGTAAGGGATACAGCAAAACAAATATTAGAACAAGACCCAACAAAAATATCAACTATTGTTCAGAAGTTGGAGGAGAGACGTTGGCGAGTTTTCCATCGCATCGCACTTTACCTAATTCGTGAATATAAAGATGTAGATTCTAATTTACTAATTGAAAAATTGGTTGATTCTAATCGTTTTACAAAAACTAATCCTTACGAAGATAACGATTATGAATATGTACACCTGCTAAAAGAAAATTTTGATAAACTTCCTTTAGACAAACAAGAACAGATTTTAAGTTGGATTGATAATCCTCAAATAGATTGGGATTGGCTAGAAGATCAAGCCAAAAAAGCTAAATGGGTAAGACAGTGGCAGCAAGAAAAGCTGACAATAATAAAAGATAGTCTTTCAATATATTGGCAAGAACGGTATCAACAATTAGTTAATGAGTTTGGCAATCTTGAACTTACAAATATTTTTGCTAGAGGTGTAAGTGAGGCTAGATTCTTAGGTGTTAATAGTCCCATAACTGACTCAGAATTAGAATCTATGAGTATTGAGGAGATAGTTACCTTCCTCAGAACATGGGAGCCAAAATCTACAGATATATTTGAATTTGAAGAACCATCACGATCAGGACTAGGATCTGCTCTTGCAAGATTGGCTGAAAAACATCCTGAACGTTATGCACAAGAGGCAGATAAATTCCAAGGTCTATACCCAACATATATATCTAATTTTCTTAGAGGTTTGCATCAAGCTTTAAACAACCAATCCAAACAACAGCAAGAAATAAATTTTTTTGATTGGATATCTGTTCTAAGTCTTTGCAATTGGTTAGCAGAAAAGTCTACAGAATTGAATCAATCTCTGTCAATTTATGACGAACCTCAAAGAACTTGGATTGAATCTTGCCGAACAGTATTATACTTGCTGGAAGTCGGACTGAACATTGATAAAATTGGAATCCCATTTAGTTTTCGCAATCAGGTTTGGAATATCATCAGACTTTTAACTCAACATCCAGATCCCACACCAGAAAAAGAAAGTAGCTACTATAACTCAAATAATAGTTATAGAACACTCACAATCAATAGTGTTCGCGGGGAAGCAATGGAAACAGTTGTGCGTTATGCGCTCTGGATTCGTCGCCACTTTGAACAACTACCTGAAAGTGCAGAGCAATTGCAGCGAGGTTTTGATGAAATGCCAGAAGTACGGGAAGTGCTGGATGAGCATCTCAACCTACAGATAGAGCCATCTTTAGCAATCCGTTCAGTTTATGGTCAGTGGTTTCCTTGGCTGGGTTTACTAGATAGACACTGGGCAAATCAAAGTGTAGGAAAAATATTTCCACAGGATGAAACTTTCAACAATCTGCGACGTGCAGCTTGGGAAACATACATCAAATTTTCTGGTGCTTATGACGATATCTTTGATTTATTACAGGAGGAATACTCCTATGCAGTTGAACACATTAATACCACTTCAATTGAACAACAAAAACTGACACGTATTGATGAAGGTCTTGCCAACCATTTAATGAGTTTATACTGGTATGGTAAGCTCACTTTGGATGAGCCAAGAGGATTAATAATTCGGTTTTTTGAGTTAGCCTCTGATAAGTTGCGTAGCTACGCCCTCGAATCTATAGGGCGAGGCCTTGAGAATGCAGAAAATGAGATAGATCCACAAATCCTGAATAATCTTCAATTACTTTGGAAAAGCCGTTTGGAAACAGCGTGTAATTCAACTCAACCTATTTCCTTCACTGCTGAACTTGCTGCTTTTGGCTGGTGGTTTGGTTCAGCAAAATTTGAAGATTGTTGGGCGATTTCACAGATCAAACAAATTATTGAGCTAGTTGGTAAAGTAGACCCTGATTTTTTGGTGTTAAAACGTCTAACAATACTTGCTGATATGATGCCTGAGTCAGTTGTTGAGTGCCTTGAGTTGATGATTAAAAAAGATAAATCTGAGTGGGGTATTTATGGTTGGCGTGATGAAACTAAGACGATCCTGAGTAAAGTTATTCAAAGCAACAGTGATCAAGCTAGACAAACTGCTGTAGATATTATTCAATATTTGGGTAAACGTGGAAATTTGGAATATCGAGAATTACTTAATCTCAGTCCTGATTTTGGAAGTTAAAAATACTAATAATATTAGTATGACTAAATTTTGGATTTTAGACAGAAATCAAATATTCAACCTAAAATCCAAAATTCTCCCTCAACTTCCTCCTAATTAAACTACCTGAAACAACCTACAAACACCAAGAATCACCACCAATAAATCCCTACCATCAGCACCCCGCTTAATAGACATCTCTAAATCCAAAATCATAGTCACAGCCATAGCCAAAGCATTGATACTTGTATTTGCTACCTCCTGACGCAAATAGTAAATACGATGAGGATTGCTGATATTACAAAGTTGAGCTAATTCACCATCCTTCTTCACCCCAGAAACTATCGCAGACTTCACCCATAACCAAGTTCTAAACTGCGTTAAAAGAGTGCTGACAATCACCATTAAAGGTTGACAACGAGACAGTAAATCATCCAACAACTGCAAAACTTGATGGCTTTTTCCTTCACGCATAGCCGCAGCCAATTGTAAACTATTCTGAGTTTGACATGGCACTAACTCCTGTA
Source organism: Dolichospermum sp. OTE_75_concoct_329_sub (assembly GCA_031376645.1). GTDB lineage: Bacteria > Cyanobacteriota > Cyanobacteriia > Cyanobacteriales > Nostocaceae > Dolichospermum. Next base: position 5,634 of record JANMEE010000039.1, read on the forward strand.
CCTCTGCAAGCTCTAACTTTCTACCCTGAACATAGATATCCAGTTTGCGTAACTCAGAAGCTGCACGGGTCATATCATTACCAATAGCTTGTGCTAAATATGTCACTGTCTCCTCCGACAGCACCAGTTTAATTTTCTTAGCTGTCACAGTATTATCTGTGGTGTTTGTGTAGAGTCTTGCAGCCAGCGAAACTATCGCCTGTTCAATTAAATCATACCGCCAAGGTGGTATCAACGAAAACTCCAACAACTTCCCATACTTGACCAGATGCTTGTAGACCTTCAACCGCTTATCTACATTATTAGCCACAAACACCAAAATTGTTGAATCAGGCACTTGCACCAACTGTTGCAAAGTTTCTAACTCCGTATCACCCCACTGCTTGAGGTGGCAATTTTCCACAATCACCAGTTTTTTACCATCAGTCAGGGAACGAGTCCGAGCTACACTCAAAGCTTTATCAAGCTGAATAGCCGGAAATCGGTGATAGCATAGAGTCAGCCATTGGGTATCAATTTCTGCCTTGTACTGGTTTAGCTGTGACTGAATTGCGTATTCGTCATCACCAGTGAGCAAGACAATCATCCTCTGACCCTCCCATTATTACTGAGATTGGCAGTTTTAATCAACACAGTCAGGGGTTTTGGACTTTGGGTAGCTCGTTGCAGCATTTTAGCGATCGCCTCTTTGCTATTCTCAAACTTTTGCAGGTAAGCTGGTGTCACCTCTAAAATTGCCTTAGACCCTTGCAATTTCACCAGATTTGCATGAGCCAATAGCTTTTGATGGTTCGGTTTAGCTTTATCCATCACCTGCTGCCATATTTGCGCCAGGTTAGCAGTATTAGAAGCATTAGCGGTATTGCTTACAACTGCTGGTAACAAGCTATCTTTACCTGGATCATCCACAGGTTTATCAGTTACCTTGTTGATGGTGTACGTGCCATAAGTTGGTAACAATTTGCCATCATGCCCTGGTTTCACATTTATCGTCTTCGTTGCACCCCCAGGCAATAAACCAGGCAGCAAATTGAGTAAACAAACCTCCAGCCACACCGCCGCATTGACAGTATACCGCAGATAATTTTCAGCTTTTTGTAACTCGGCTAAAGACAAATTCAGTGTCTCGAAATTCCAGTGTTTGGCGAAAGCTTTGAGTTGGGTATAACTGACACAACCAGTTAGTAAAGCTTGTTCCTTGGGTGCAGACTTGATAATCAGTAAATCTCGGTATGTTTGCAGTAAATTTGAGATAATCAATTTAGGCGTTTTCCCAGAGTCTACCAAAACTCTAGCGACTTGCAGCAAGTTAAAAGTGTTGTTGGTAGAGATAGCCTGTAAAATAGCCATTAGCTCTGCTTCTGTGACACCACCAACGATTTCCATGACATGATGGGCAGTGATATCTACATCTAAAAGACTGGCTTGACCGAGTAATTGTAGGGCATCTCGTAAACCACCATCACTCAGTCGAGCGATCGCATTTAATGCCTCTTCATTAATAGAAATAGATTCCGCATCTGCTATAATACGGAGATGCTGCACAATTGTTTGAATTGATAAAGTGCGGAAATTAAACACCTGACAACGGCTGATAATAGTAGGTAAAACCTTGTGCTGTTCTGTGGTGCAGAGAATGAAAACCACATGAGGTGGTGGTTCTTCAATACACTTGAGTAAAGCATTGAAGGCATTACCGGTTAAGCAGTGACATTCATCAAGAATAAAAATTCGATAACGTCCTGCTATTGGTGCTAAAGTACAGCGTTCAATTAAAGCACGGGCATCATCTACACCATTGTTAGAAGCAGCATCAATTTCACTTACGTCTAAACTATTGCTAGTTTCAATTGAACGACAAGATTGACAAATTCCACAAGGTTTATCAGTTGGTTTTTTGCTATTAAGGCAATTAAGAGATTTAGCAAATATGCGTGCAGTGGAAGTTTTACCTGTACCTCTAGAACCTGTTAATAAATAAGCTGGGGCAATTTGCAGGTGTTTGATAGCATTAGTGAGAGCAGTTTTAATGTATGGCTGTCCCACCAATTCGGCTAAAGTTTGGGGACGATATTTTTGATGTAGAGCGACTGTAGACATAGGATTTATTCATCTTAATTCGTCGCTCTTGCCCCTGTTAAGGGGGTGAAATTTTAGTTCAATTTTGTGAACAAGCTATGCTATGCTTCATCCAGCATACATGAAACTAACTATTAACGAATCATGAATAATCCACAACAACCGCGAGAATACGATGCTGTGCTTGGTGGTAATAGTCTATCACTAGAAAGTGCAGCCGTTTTAGGTGGTATTGAAGGGGTAAAATTGCGGTTGCAAAATCCAGATGCAAAGGTGAGAATTACTGCACTTGAGCAATCTTTAAATTATGGAGAACAGGGTTTAGATTTAGTAATTGCAGGTTTAAATGATGAATCTTGGGATATTCAAAATGCGGCTTATTTAATATTAAATTCTAGAACAGAACCAAGAATTAAGCAAATATTACAAAAGCCTAATCAAGAAGGTTTAAAACTAGAACAAATTGAAGTAGTCACAGTCAACAATTTTGGGGAAATTATCCAACGTCAGCCGCGTATAGCTAGATATTTTATAGAAGATTTGGGTAATGGTGTTAATTTAGAAATGGCTGCAATTCCTGGTGGTATTTTTATGATGGGTTCACGGAAAAATGAACTAAAAAGACGTGATAATGAAAGTCCTCAGCATCCAGTTACAGTTCCTAGTTTCTTCATAGGAAAATATCCGGTAACACAGGCACAATATCAAGCTATTATGGGAACTAACCCTTCTTATTTCAAAGGTAGTAATCGCCCAGTTGAGCAAGTTAGTTGGTATGATGCAGGTATTTTCTGTCAAAAGTTAAGCCAAAGGACAGGAAAAACCTACAGACTGCCAAGTGAAGCCGAATGGGAATATGCTTGTAGAGCGGGAACTACTACACCATTTCACTTTGGAAAGACGATTACAACGGATTTAGCTAACTATGATGGTTGTTATACTTATGGACAAGGACCCAAAGGAGTTTCTAGAAAAGAAACAAGAGAAGTAGGGAGTTTTGGAGTAGCCAATAACTTTGGATTGTACGATATGCACGGCAATGTATGGGAGTGGTGTCAAGATCATTGGCATCGTAACTATAAAGGTGCGCCAACAGACGGAAGCGCATCGCTAGGTATTGAAAAGAATACTAGCAGAAGGCTACTGCGTGGTGGTTCGTGGGACTACCGTCCTGGGATTTGCCGTTCTGCTTATCGCTACGTCTACAACCTCGCTTTCTACAACGTCAGTATCGGTTTTCGGGTTGTATGTAGTGGTGCGGCGAGGACTTAGTAGCACTATGCGGTTTTGCCCTCTTGCCCTTTTATTGTCTTACCTATTTCGCGTAGCGAAAAAATTTCTTGTCAGAATCAGGATATCCAGGATTAAAGGATTTACAGGATTGTAATTTGATGGTTGATAGATGAGATTCATATATTTATTCTTCCATCTCACTTCATAAATATTCACTTTTCCCTATACTAATCATTAACAACTAACCAATAATCAAACAATCACATCCTGTACATCCTTAAATCCTGGACATCCTGATTCTGACAATAATATGCTATTTTAGATACAGCATACATCAAACCAACGATTAACGAATCATGAATAATCCCCAACAACCGCGAGAATATGATGCTGTGCTTGGAGGTAATAGTCCATCACTAGAAGGTGCTGCCGTTTTAGGTGGAATTGAAGGGGTAAAATTGCGGTTAAAAAATCCACATTCAAGTGTGAGAATTGCTGCACTTGAGCAAGCATTGAATTATGGAGAACAAGGTTTAGATTTAGTAATTGCAGGTTTAAATGATGAATCTGTAGAAGTACAAGAAGCAGCTTACTTATTGTTAAAGCCTCGTACAGAAGTCAAGGTTAAACTGGTTTTAATAGTAGTTGAGCCAGTAGAATTACAATCTTCCGTAGGAATAGATTACAGTCATCTGCGAGACTTACTCGCTGCGAAGAAATGGAAAGAAGCCGATCAGGAAACCAGAAGGGTAATATTAGCAGTGGCAAAAAAGGAAAAAAAAGGCTTTCTCTTGGTAAAAGACATTAGTAATTTTCCTTGTGAAGATCTCCGCACTATTGACAAATTGTGGATCAAATATAGTAATGGGAGGTTTGGTTTTTCAGTTCAAAAGCGCATTTATGAAAGCTTGGTGGAACAATACAAAAATAGGTACTATGGTTGGAAATCTTTCTTGGTAGATTACGAATGGGGTGGTGATATCTTTCGTGCCTTTGGGGACAAGGTAGGATGGAGGAGAGAATCTTTTTGGAAATCTTTTTGGACTTTTGGTTGGTTATCCGAAAATGATGTTAATTTTGAGATAACAGCACCAGAAGGGCATCTCCCAGTTTTTGGTTTTGAAATGGTCATCTGTGACAGTATGAAAAATGGGTTCAATTGTCAGGAGCAGAGGTGGATTAGTTTTTCTTCGCTATCGTCGAGAATTGAAATATGTAAAATCTAAAAGTATAAATGAATGGCAATTAGGTTTTCAATTTTTAATAATTTTCTACCCCCTATTTATACATAATGAATAACCCCCATCAACAACTACTCCAACAAATAGACCTCATGCTTCGCGCCCGCTATCCCCTACTATATATAGTCGGAGTCGAAGAAGAACCAATAGAACAAGTCCTCCAACAACTCACCCAAATATCCCAGACACCACGACAACTATTATTATGGGATATCGTCACCGGTTGGGATGACAACGGAACTGATAAAGGTTCAGTCATGGGTGCATTATCAAGAATTACCAAAACCTCAGAAAATACAACCACAATATTTGTATTGCGAGACATCCATTTTATCCTCAAAAACCCCGAAACAGAAAAAAATGCTCCCGTGATTCGGGCTATCAAAAACCTCACCCGTCTACTCAAACGCACACGCCAAACCCTCATCCTCACCAGTCATACTTTAACCATTCCCCCAGAACTACAAGAAGAAATTACAGTAATTGATTTTCCCTTACCCAACATCGAAGAAATAGATTATTTAATTCAGCAATTAATAGTCCCCGAAAAACTTAACTTAAATGGACTAGGAAAAGAACAATTAATCAAAGCCTGTCAAGGATTAAGTCGCGCCAGAATTAGAAGAGTTTTAGCCGCAGCTTTAGCAGCCAAAGGACAAGTCAACGAAACAGATATTGATAGAGTATTAGAAGAGAAAAAACAAGCAGTTCGCCAAACCGGAATCTTAGAATTTTACACCGCTAATGAATCATTAAAAAACGTCGGTGGCTTAGAAAATCTCAAACAGTGGGTGCGAATGCGTCAAGATGCTTTTACCGAAGAAGCACGACGTTATGGAATCCCCAACCCCAAAGGCGTTTTATTAGTAGGAATACAAGGAACAGGAAAATCATTATCAGCCAAAACTATCGCCCATGAATGGCGTTTACCATTGTTACGTTTAGACGTGGGCAGATTATTTGGGGGAATAGTCGGAGAAAGTGAAAATCGCATTCGCCAAATGATTCAATTAGCAGAAGCAATATCACCCTGTGTATTATGGATGGATGAAATAGATAAAGCATTTGGTAATATTAATAGTGGTACAGATGGTGACTCTGGCACATCGCGCCGGGTATTTGGTACACTCATTACATGGATGCAAGAAAAAACCAGTCCCGTGTTTATGGTGGCTACTGCTAATAACGTGCAAATATTACCAGCCGAGTTATTAAGAAAAGGGCGATTTGATGAAATATTCTTTTTAAATTTACCCACAGAAAAAGAACGCCATGATATTTTTAAAGTCCACTTGCAAAAAATCCGTCCTTCCCGACTGCGAGAATTTGATTTACAAAGACTCGCCAAAAATAGCGAAAACTTTAGCGGTGCAGAAATTCAACAAGTAATTATTGATGGTATGCACCGCGCTTTTGGTAGTTTAATTGATGGTAATAGGAGGGATTTTAACACTGAAGATATTTTAGCGGCGGTATCGGAAACTGTTCCTTTGGCGGCTATTGCTAAGGAACAAATTACCAGTTTAAAACGCTGGGCTGCGGAAGCTGGCGCAAGAACGGCTTCTATTGATACACTCTTAATTGAGGAGTTAAAGGTTTATTCTCAGCAGCAAGGTTTGGGTCCATTGGAGGTGGATTAAATTCAATATTTTTTTAACGTTCGCGTAGCGTGCCGTAAGGCATACCACAGAGGCACAGAGGACACAGAGGTAAGAGGTTTAAGAGAGTTTTTTTATAGGAGTTGATTTTTTATGTCTCATTTTACAACTATTAAGGTGCAAATTAAACAGGGTGAAGTGCTGCTTCAAGTATTAAAGGAGTTGGGTTATCAGGTTGAACAAAATACTCAGATTCGTGGTTATATGGGTGATAAAACTAATGCTGAATATGTGATTAAGCAATCTAATGGTTATGATTTAGGTTTTCGTAAAAATGGAGAAAATTATGAATTAGTGGCAGATTTTTGGGGAGCGAAAATTAATCAACAGGAGTTTATTAATAATATCAGTCAAAAATACGCCCATAAAACCTTAATGGAAACAATTCAAACCGAGGGTTTTAATGTAGAAGAAGAGGAAGTTTTAGCAGATGGTACGGTGCGGATTTTGGTTGGTAGATGGGTTTAAATAAGATCCCCGACTTCTTACTCTAATTAATTAATTTTTGATAAAATATAAACAGAAGTCGCGGATCTAATAACAAAAGGAAAAATCATCATGGCAGAATATCAAAAGATTGAATATCGCATTGGTAAAGACGGTAAAATAGTGGAAAAAGTTTTAAATGCAACTGGTTCTAGTTGTGTAGAAACAACAAAAGGGTTAGAAAAATCCTTGGGAGAAATAGAATCTCAGGAATTGTTACCCGAATATTATCAAGATGATGAATTTATAACAACTTCTGAAAATCAATCCTTACAACAGCAGTAAACTACCCCCTGATTTTCCTAGGAAGTCAGGTATCTGAACCTATAATTGGTATATGCCCTCAAAAAGTTTTTTCACTTCCCATTCCGGGAAATTATTTGATTATGCTCCAAAGACTATATGTACACAACTTCAGATGCTTAGAAAACTTTGAACTGACCATGAAAGAGATGTCATCTGCTCTCTTGATTGGAAAAAATGGTACAGGTAAATCAACTATTGCAACCGCATTAGAGGTATTTCAATCTATTGGTAGAGGTATAAATAGAGTTGGTCAACTTGTAAAGTCTAAAGATTTTACTCGTGGCAGGTATGATGTTCCTATTCGCTTGGAAATAGAAGTATTACTTGAGGAGAAATTATATAAATACATCTTGGCCTTAGAGTTGCCAGAAAAATTTAAAGAACTGCGAGTTTTTGAAGAACAACTTTTAGTTGCAGGAAATCCAATTTACTCTCGTAAAGAAGCACAAGTTACTCTTTATAGTAGTTCACAAAATCGTGAATCTCAGTTTTTAGTAGATTGGCATTTAGTAGCCCTTCCAGTTATTCAGGAGCAATCAGAAACAGATCCACTTCGTACTTTCAAAAATTGGCTTGCTCATATAATTATTTTAGCACCAATTCCTGCTTTAATGACTGGAGATTCCCACGGAGAAACTTTACAACCAAAAAGAGATGGTGCAAATATTGGGGAATGGTTCTCTGGTTTACTTGGTAGATATCCTGCGGCCTATAGAGACGTTGATAAATATTTGCGGGAAGTCATGCCCGATTTTCAAGATTTCTTGAATGAACTTATCGGTAAAGAGTTCAAAAGTTTAATTGTGAGATTTGCCGAAAATAATGCCACCTTGAATGTTAACTTTCAAGATTTATCTGATGGTGAAAAATGCTTTTTTCTTTGCGCTGTGGTGTTAGCTGCTAATAAATTATATGGGTCAGTTTTTTGCTTTTGGGATGAGCCTGACAACTATCTCTCTATTTCAGAAGTAGGTCATTTTATCACATCTCTGAGACGTTCATTTAAGGATAGTGGACAAATTCTAGTAACTTCTCATAATCCTGAAGCAATTAGAAAATTCTCCAATGAAAACACTTTTATTCTGGATAGAAAAAGTCACTTAGAACCAACTTTAATGAGATTGCTTAGTGATATACCTGTTACTGGGGATCTAATTAATTCCTTGATTTGTGGTGACATAGAATTATGAGTATAAATAAGAATAAACCACATCTGTTAATTTTACCTGAAGATGATGCTAATCGTCAGATTATTAACGGATTTATTCAAAATTTGAATGTGAATAATCGGGCTATTCAAATCCTACCAATTGCTGATGGTTGGAAAAAAGCTGTAGATAAATTCACAAATGAGCATATCAAAGCCATGCGACAATATCCACAGAGAAACATCCTATTAATTATTGATTTTGATGAATGTGAAGATAGATTAAATTTTGTAGAAAATTATATTCCAGATGATATAAAAAATAGAGTATTTGTTTTAGGTGTACAATCTAATCCAGAGAGTCTTAAAAGGGATATTCAAAAGAATTTTGAGACTATTGGAGAATCTCTGGCTACAGATTGCGCGGAAAACAATCATAAATTATGGGAACATCGTCTTCTCATCCACAATAAACCTGAGTTAGAACGGATGGTTTTATCTGTTAAACCATTTCTGTTTCCAAATTAACCCAAGAAACAATATGCTAGAACAAATTAATCAAGTCGGTTTTTCTGTAATTCTTGTTATCATCATTTATATTATTCTGCGGGTTTTATTCCCAGAAAATAATGGGGATATATCTATTAATAATCAACCTGTGATTTCTTCAGACATAGAGGAAGATATTTTAGGCACAGAAGAAGATATTAAAGAAAGTTTTCCAGAAAAAATCAAACATTTGGAAATTCAATGTCAACGACTACGAGAAGAATTAAAACAACAATCTCAACAATTACAAGGCGATTTTCAACAAGAAACATTTACCCAATTACAAACATTACTCAGCAATTATCCCACAGTCAAAAAAATGGCATTAGCCAAACCTGATTTACCAGCTAAAAACCTAGTTTCTCTATTTACATCATTAGACAATTTAATTACCAGTTGGGGTTATACTGCTATTGGGGAAACTTGGGAACAGGTTAATTATAATCCCCAATTACATCAAGCTGATAGCGATGATATTCAAGAAGGGGAATTAGTCTATATTCGTTTTATTGGTTATCAAGATGGTGATAAAGTTCTCTATCCTGCAAAAGTTAGTTGCACTCTTCCCGCAGGATTCAATAATAATTAAATGATAATATCGTAGGTTGGCTGAAGCGAAGCGCAACCTAACAATTAATTATCCAACAATTAATTATTTATTTATTTATTTATTTAATCTCACGTAAAGAATTTATCAATTGTGTTACACCCAACATACTATTAATTATCTATTTGTTTTGTTGGGTTTCGTTCCGATTGCTTCGCAACGCTAACAACCCAACCTACTTTAATTATGACAACTATCGCTATTGATTTTGGCACAAGCAATACTGTAATTAGTATTTTAGAACCTGATACTCAACAACCTAAAAGTTTACGTTTTCCTAATTTATCCCGTGTATTTGTGGGTGTTACTCCTCAAGGTGAAAGAGTAGAATTTTCGATTATTCCCAGTTTAATGTTTATTAAATCAGGTAATAATATTATATTAGGTGAAGGTGTTAGAAGTCAAAGATTAGGACTTTCTCAAGCTTATCCTCCTGAACGGTTATTTAAAAAGTTTAAACGTGATTTAGCTGAAGATTATCAACCACCAGCAAGACAAATTGATGGGATAAATTATAATTCTGTTTCTGTTTCTGAGTTGTTTATCCAAACTATTTGGACAGAAATTAAAAAGCAAAATATCGAACCTAGTCATTTAATTTTTACTGTTCCCGTTGGTGCCTTTGAACGTTATTTAGATTGGTTTCGAGATTTAGGTCAAAAATTAAATGTTCCTCAAGTTTCCATTGTTGATGAATCTACAGCAGCAGCTTTAGGATATGCCATAAAACGCCCTGGTAAGTTAATTTTAGTGGTTGACTTTGGTGGCGGAACTCTCGATTTAAGCTTAGTGAAAACTGTAACTAATTCTGATAAAAATAACAGTTTACGTGCTGAGGTTTTAGCTAAATCGGAAGCCTACGTAGGTGGTGAAGATATTGATGTTTGGATAGTTGATGATTATTTACATTCTCAAAATTTAACACCAGAACAAGTTGGAAAGATTGGTTATCAGAATTTATTAGAAATTGCCGAAAGGTTAAAAATTCAATTATCAAAAAATCAAGCTGTAGCTGAAAGTTGGTTTGATGATGAGTCTTTTATGTCTTATGAATTAAAAATCAATCGTGAAAAATTAGAGGAGATTTTAGAATATAGACAGTTTTTACAACAGTTACGAGATACCTTAGATGAGGTTTTAGCTTCTGCTTTGCGAAAGGGTATTAGTAAAAATGATATTGAACAAGTTTTATTAGTGGGAGGAAGTTGTTTAATTCCCGCAGTTCAACAATTAATTATATCTTATTTTGGTAAAGCTAAGGTAAAACTAAATAAACCTTTTGATGCTGTCTGTCATGGTGCATTAGCAATAACGCAGATTACCGAAATAGATGATTTTTTACGTCATAGTTACGCGATTCGTTTATGGGAAAGTTACAGCAAAAGTTATATTTACCATCGGCTATTTACCAAAGGTGAAAAATATCCTTGTCAACGTCAAGAATGGTTAAATCTGCAAGTGGCAAATAATGGACAAAGGGAGATTCGTTTAGACATTGGTGAATTAGGTGATATGACACAAACGGAAATTGCGTTTGATGCTTTGGGAAGAATGACTTCTAGCACTCTTCAACATCAAGAAAGTTACCGTTCCCTAGATACTCAACATCAACAGGTTTGTGTTGCTAAACTTAACCCACCAGGTGAAGCAGGAATTGATAGAATATCTGTGTTATTTGAGGTAGATTCTCGACGGACTTTATTAGCAACTGTGAAGGATTTATTCACGGGAGAGATGTTAGTTAATAGAGGAGAAATTTATAAATTGATGTAAGATAATATCTCTAAGCGTTCTCAGAAAACAGGAGTAAACTACGGGTTTCAGCGATACGTGGCTACACAAATTTTATTTAACACACATGGAAAGATAAAAACTTTATTGATAATTTCTACATCTTGGGTCGAGGTTGTCGTTGTGCTTTAGGTAGGATTTGCATAGTATGGGGATCACAACGCTCAAACAGTGGATTAAACCATTCAATAGCTTCTAACCCAGCAAAATTTTTTACAGGTAGCCCCAGCACATAGGTTTCATTATCGTAAATAATCCCGAACGTTTTAGCTGCTCCTTGCCGATGTATGCCAACGAGTTGGGGAACACCACCACTTAAAGGATCTCGTTTACTCTGCAAAGAATCACAAAAGGCGCTGAAAATTGCTCGACTAGTACCCCCTACACCGGTTCTCTGCCATTCCAAATTGCTTTTTTCAATAGAATTTTTTCCAGAACCAAGGCTTAACACAAGTTCAGATTGAGTAGGAATTGAACATCTATACTGAATCCAACCTTGATTAGCCGTCCAACTTAACTTATAAAGTTCAAAGGTAGAACCAAGACCAATTCCAATACGTGAACAATATGCGATGTCAAACGGGTGTCTTACCTGTGCAGGAAACAAATTGAATGAATCTTGAATCAAAGTACAAAGTTTCTCAAACTTCGTTGAAGGTTTTTCATCAAACTCAAACAACAACCCGTTATCTACAAGCTGAATAGCTTGACTCAATGCTAGAGAGGGAAATAGTACATCCCCACAATAGCCAAAAATATCAGGATAAGTACGAGAGGCAAAGAGTTTTCTCCCTCTGTCCCATTTTGCTTGATCTCCCCAGCTAATCCGGCTATCACTAGCAAAATAAAATGAACTCATACCCCGACTATCAACTCCAACCCATGCAGCAAATGAGGTCATTTTTTCAATCGTAATAGTTCGATTTTTATGATTTTAATTTACTAAAGGAAATATTTTGATAAAAATTTATTCCTTTTATGGTATAGTAAGTGTAGGAAAAATTAGAAAATTAAATTAGCTTAATAGCAACTAAAAAATTACAGTAAGCCCGCTACATCAGGCACGATGCAACTCCCAGGCGCTCCATAATCCACACAAGGGGCGCGAGGTCGGATAGGACCTACCCTCAGAGTTTAAATAGCTCTGGGGGTGGCTGGGTTTATAGGTACTCACTGAGACAACGTATAGGCCAAGTATGAGCTAACTTTTTATCCAATAAATTTTTGTTGTCAATTGGTAGTTTGTGCGATCTGCTTGTAGCAGCGCTTACGCTATCGCCTCTACCACTACTGAACGTTTGCGTAACTTAGAGGCAACCGCTATCATTATTTCTTCCTCTAAACCTCAGCTAATTTGCCGGATTTACAGCCACAAATTCACAATTATGATGTTTTTGGAATATACAATGGTAGTAAGACATGACGCATAGACATTTCCACTTCTAGATTTGCTTTATCTCCATCAGGAACTAACATAGCGGGATGATCTGACTGCTGTAAGTGCATTTTGACACTTGAACTAGGAATTGCTTTAGCAGCTTCGATTAAATACTTGAGATTAAACTGGATATTCAACATCATTTCTGTTGGTAAATTAGCAACAATCACCTGATCACCTTTGCCAAATTCTCGTTCAATAGATAACCGTAACTGTTGTAAACTGCCATCAAACTGCAAATAAATTCCTTTCTCTTTCTTATCTGTTAACACAGATAACCGTTCCAGTGCTTTAACTAACGGTGCTTTTTCTAAAATTACTTCTTTCTCAAAGCTGAATTTAGTTAATAACTGCTCACAATCAGGATAAATTCCTTCCACAACTTGACAGCTAAGAATGACAGCTTGCCAAGCAAAACCCAAGCGATTACTTTGGGCATCATACAGCAGATTAATAGATTCCACATCATCATTTAAGTTACGGGCTATTTCTCTCACCACACGACCAGGAAGAGTAAATTGCATAATTTCCTCAGATGGCACTTGTTGAGATTGAACTTGTTGACGAGGTTTTCTGCCAATTCGTTGAGTGGAAAGTTCAGTAATAGCAACTCGATGCCCATCAGTACCAATAAACTTTAATTTCTCCTGTGCCAGTTGGAGATGAACTCCAGTCAAGATATATTTATTTTCATCAGTGCTGACTGCATAAAGTACACCTTTCAAACCATCTTTGAAAATTGTTGTTGCTAAAGACACAGGAGTAGCATCAATTATGTTAGTAGGTGGGAATTCTTCAGCACTAATGCCTCTAATTTCATACTTACCATCGGCATCAGATAAGCACAGAAAGCAGATTTTTGTTTGCTTATCATCATCAGTAGATTGAGGATTTTTTGTTTGTTGCTTATCGTCATCAGTAAATTGAGTAATTTGAGTTTGACTATTCAGAGAAATAGTCCCATTAGGGCAATGTTTGACTATCTCCAATAAAATTTGCACTGGTACAGTAATTTCACCCTTTAATAACACTTGGGCAGCAAAACTTGCCTGAATTGTTAATGCTATATCTGTGACAGTTAGATGTATCTGTTGTGTTTCCACATCTGCAATTATGAGGACATTGGCAAGAATAGGATGACTAGGTTTAGCTGGAGTAGCACAATTAACTAAAAAGAGAGCATCGTAAAATTTAGTTTGTTCACATATTACCTCCATGCCTAATTCTCTGGGTATTGGAGGGTTTAACTTTGATTTAGACTTTTTTTGCTTATTCCGCTTCTTTTCGATGGGTTCAGTTGGAGTATCAGGGTTTGCAGATGTAGATTTCTTCTTTTTAACTTCAGGTATTTTTGTGATATCTGTTGATACTTCATTGTCTATTACAGGATTAGCAACACTTGTTTGTTTTGTCTGCTTTGCAGTCTTTATCTTTTGTCTTGATGCTGTTTGAGTCATAATCATTTATCTCTGTTTGCGTCATTACTAAAAAGGTGACTGCGGTAGCAGAAATAAAAGTTGTGATTCTGTGAATGTGTGAATCAATTTTATTGTCTAATCCCTTGATTTATCCTTTAAAATAGGAAAAGTGTAAACACTTACTAATGATAAAAAAATGGATATAGCGGTAGTTGCTCATCAAAAACTTGATGCTGCTTATGCAACAAGACTTTTAGAGGATATTTTTGGATCTGACGGCATACCGCTATAATATTTTTTATTGCCTGATTGAAAAATGCAGACAATTATCATCCAGTTTCAAGGATTTCCTGATATTTAAGTCGAGCTAATTAGCCACCTATAGATTACCGAATTACCAAAATCCTTTGTCTAGCCCGTGAACTAGAAACATAATACAACCGATTAAACTCCTTAATTTTAGCTAGGACTGCTTTACTATCATCTCCGCGTTCTCGATTCAGCCGCTTACTCAAATCTTGACCATCAATACCTGCTTCCAAGAAAGTGCTACCTTGACTATTATGAACAGTTAATGCAAAACAGTTTCTGATATTAGCAAACTGCTCTAAATGTTTATAGTATTGCTTCCAAAGAAAGGGATTGCGCTTGGCACTTTTGAGCAACCGTTGTGTTTCTTGTTTAAATCGTTTCTCTTCATCTTCATGTAAAACGTAGATTTGACGCACGATTCCTTCATCTGTTTCTACCTTCAATCTCCAACTACCATAATTATTGTAACGGTCTTCAAACACATCTAAAACATTAAATTCTGTAGATGTGGAAAGAATAGCAGTTTTACCATCAGGAGATATCACCGGATCTCTAGTAATTAATCTTTCTCCAGAGATAAATCGGTTGGTATTCTTACCATATAAATATGTCCGAATCTGTTGATTATAAAAGTCTACTTGAGCATTCGTCCAAGATAAAATGCGAAAACAATCTGGATTATTAACAAACTCCTTAGACATCTTTTTGCAGGCATAGCGCAGTAAAGTTTGAGGTTTAACCATCAACGCCCCGTTACTTTTATCAGGTAGATATTTGGAAAATGGGGCAAATGGCAATTTACTTTTAGTTACTGCATAGCGAGAAGCCGTTACAAACTCTAGTAAAGGGCTATCAATTCCTTGACGGACAACTTGAGTTAATACGGCTTTATTTGCTACTTGAAAACTAGGGGATTTTCCTTCATTGACTGGATTTAATTGGGCAGGGTCGCCCATGAGAATAATTTTAATTTTTGTCCAGGTAGATGATTGATTAGCCACATTTTTAATCCAGCGCCACAGTTGTTTACCAATCATGGAACATTCATCAATAAAGACAACATCAAATAAGTTGATGTAACAGGGTCCTATTTGGTCAAGTATTTTCTCTTTACCTCTAGTCACCATTCCTAGTCCTAGTAATTGGTGAATGGTGAAGAATTCCACACCAGTTACCCCATTTTCTGCCGCCATGCGTCGCAGTACACCTACAGCTTTATTCGTGGGTGCAGTCAAGACAACTCGTTTACCTGTAGCCACAAGAACTTTAACGAGTTGAAAAACTATTGTTGACTTGCCTGTTCCGGCATATCCTACTAATAGAAATAAAGCAGCCGTGATAGTTGGTTGCACAAAAGTCCACATTTTATCTAAGGCTTTTTGCTGCTGTTGAGTAAATTGGAAGGGAAAAGAATTGGTGGTCAGAAAAGTAGGAAGAGTTTGGAGCATAATCGCGGCATTAATTCCATTAATTGATCCATTCAATGCAGCGGTAGCTGTTGGTTTTGGTTCACCACAAAACCACACTCCTTTTAGTATCAAAAACCTGTGGAAGCGGTGGAAAAAAATTATTTGTCAAAATTCATGATTTTCTGAGATAATATTATCGTCCGGCTTCAATAGTTAGTTATCATGAGTGACTACCCCAAGCACTGGAAAGAACTAGCCAAAACCATCAAGGAAAAATCCGGTTGGTGTTGTCAAAAATGCGGTCGTGTTTGCTTACGTCCTGGTGAGAAACCTCACAGTACTAAACCACGAGCATATAATTTACAGGTTCACCACTGGAATAGAGACCCTGCTGATAATAGACCTGAAAACTTGATACCTTTATGTCCAAGGTTATGTAGAATCCACGTCGTAGAAACCTTGATGTGACTGATATTGATGAAAATCTTCTACAACGTAACCCATGATATACTCAGCAAGGGCATAAATTGAGGAAAAAGAAGAAAAAAGTGGTATAAAATATTAAAGAAAAAAGCTCAATGGGAATCAAGCAATGAAGACAAGAGAATATAGTGCAGAAGAAAAGGCAATATTCCATTATGAAAGA
>JANMEE010000066.1:0-9888 GCA_031376645.1 Dolichospermum sp. OTE_75_concoct_329_sub
CCCATTGAGACTAATCCTGATACGCACTTCCGAATACTTCCCCAGTTCGGATTATCTGCAAGACTGTTTGTTAAGTCGTTGGTTAAAGACAAGACATTTTGGATTAGTTGGGCGAGGGGACTTGAACGGGTTTGCTGGTTCACGGGATTATATCCATTCAAAAATCAGCATTTAAATACTACAGTGAATAAATTCACTCGTGTCGCTTCCCTCTCAGGGCTAAAGCCACTGAGTTTCCCGCATACCGCGAGGTTTTATGAATTTTAACAATCAAACTCAAACAGTAGATTACAAAGAACTAGAATCACTCCGCTGCGAAGTAGCAAAACTCAGAAATGAAAAAGCTGTTTTCAAGGCTCAAAGTCATTTGCTAGAAAAATTAGTATCAATGGCCCGCTCTTCCGTTGAAGAGGAGGTACTAAAATCAGCATTACAGACGACATTAGATGTGTCCACGGAACAAACTAACTCGGAAAAAGGTAGTTTGTTCTTGCTTGAACCTTCTGGAAAGGTAGCAGACGCAATTTTGTCACGTACAGAAGTAACGTCAGAACAACGCAAGAATCTGATTGGTAATGTATTGGATAAGGGTTTAGCTGGTTGGGTAATCCGTAACCGTGAACTAGGATTAATTACGGATACTGAAAATGATGATCGCTGGCTGACCTTGCCTAATCAGCCGTATAATGTTGGTTCTGCTTTAGCCGTGCCCATTATCAGGGGTGAAGAATTACTCGGTATTATTACTTTATTGCACTCTCAACCGGGGCATTTTAGTCAAGAAACAGCTAATCTGATGCTGCTAACAGCCGATCAGATGGCTTTAGTTTTGGAAAATGCTCGTCTGTACTCCAAACTTGATAAATATTCCAAAGCTCTTGATGCTGAACTAGAAAAGGGACGACAAATACAGATTGATTTTCTTCCCTACGAATTGGTTAAATTGCCTAATTGGGAAATTTCCGCTTGTTTTTATCCAGCCCGTCAAGTAGCTGGAGACTTCTACGATACTTTTGAACTTCCTAATAATCAGGTAGGACTCGTAATTGCGGATGTATGTGATAAAGGGGTAGGAGCAGCATTATTCATGGCTTTAATGCGGAGTTTAATCCGTGTTTTTTCTTCAGAAACGCAATTGCGGGGACTAGCTGCTCAAATTCTTGAAGAAAATCAGCCAATTGGTGGTTGGATTGGTGAGTCTGATTTCAAAAATTTAGATCACCTCAATGCCCTGCAAGCAGTTTCCAGAACAAATGAATATGTTGCCCAAAATCACTGGCAAATGAGTATGTTTGCCACCATGTTTTTTGGTGTTCTAGAACCGGAAACAGGAATACTTACTTATATTAATGGTGGACATGAACCACTGTTTATTGTTAACCAATCTGGTGTGAAGAATACTCTTAAATCCACTGGGCCAGCGGTAGGGATGATGGCTGGAAGTAAATTTAAAATTCAGCAAGTTCAACTTGAACCCGGTGATATATTGATTGGTTATACTGACGGTGTGACTGAAGGCAAAAATCCTGAAGGCAAGTTATTTACAGACAAGCGACTGCGAGATATTCTAGAGCAGCCAGCTAGTTCGGCTAAGGATTTGCTAAATTCTATTAAAACTAATTTATTTACTTTTGTTGCTGATGCTCCACAGTTTGATGATATTACAATGCTTTGTGTAAGCAGAGTTGCAGAATCAGGAGTCAGGAGTTAGGAGTTAGGAGTTAGGAAGAAGGAGTATCCCTTGTAGGGTGCGTCAGACACGATATTTTGACAAAAAAACAGATTTCCTCCATCTGATGCACCCTACTCAATAAGTTATTCCCAAAGCCGAAAACGACGCAATTTCGCTCATTCATATCATGGCAAGTTAGTGAGCGTGCGTAAGTCCTAAAATAGTTAAAACGTCCTGAAAATTCTTTTTGTCTGATATGGCTTGCGCTACGCTATCAGACAATTTCAGATAGTATTGGGTTGTTATTGGTTATTTACGCCGTTCTTGCAACTTCCGATAAACAGCTTTTAAATCAACTTTGTGATGTGCTAAAGCTACGAGGGTATGATAAAATAAATCTGCAACCTCACCCGCAATACCATCAGCATCATCATCCTTACAGGCCATAACTACCTCGGCACTTTCCTCACCAATCTTTTTCAAAATCTTATTATCACCACCAGCTAATAACTTACAGGTATAAGAACTTTCATTGGGATAATCACGGCGATCGCAAATCACCTCATACAACTGTGATAAACTATCTCCTGGTGGTGATGTCACCGTTCCATCAACCTGATGAAAACAACTACGTTCCCCAGTATGACAAGCAACATCACCCAACTGCTCCACCCCTACCAATAGAGCATCGCTATCACAATCATAACGAATACTTTGCACCTTCTGAATATGTCCAGAAGTCGCGCCCTTATGCCAAAATTCCTGACGAGAACGACTCCAAAACCAAGTTTCTCCAGATTCTAAAGTCTTTTGTAATGATTCTTGATTCATCCAAGCCATCATTAAAACAGTACCATCCAAATAATCTTGGATAATTGCCGGCACTAAACCTTGATCATCGTAGCGAATTTTTTCCACAGGGATAGCAGATTGGAGAGATAGCTGTTTGGAAGAAGACATACTAGTTAATTTACTCTAATTACGATAATTTTTGATTTAATAGCCATTATTAGCAAGAAAATAATACCAGGTGAGGACGAAAATTCGTCTAAAATAGGGTTTTAATTCTCACTCTTGACTCGGTGACTCAGTGAATCTTGACTCGGTGACTCCTGCTATAAGATACCATTTTCAACAGCAATTCCATACCATGGAAATTCACAAGTAGCTTTTCACCCTATTCTAAGATAGAAGCTCAATTTTAATCACCAATCATTAGGAGATACCCTTGGTAAACACCTCAATTAAAACCACAAAATCACAAGAAATCTTTGCTGCTGCTCAAAACCTCATGCCCGGAGGAGTCAGTTCTCCCGTTCGCGCATTTAAATCCGTAGGTGGACAACCCATAGTATTTGATCGTGTTAATGGTGCTTATGTTTGGGATGTAGACGGCAACAAATACATTGACTATATTGGGACATGGGGACCAGCTATTTGTGGTCATGCTCATCCAGAAGTGATATCTGCACTACACACAGCTCTAGAAAAAGGCACAAGCTTTGGTGCTCCCTGCGTCCTCGAAAACGTATTAGCCGAAATGGTCATTGATGCTGTTCCTAGCGTCGAAATGGTAAGATTTGTCAACTCAGGAACAGAAGCTTGTATGTCCGTATTAAGACTGATGCGAGCCTTCACCAACAGAGAAAAAATTATCAAGTTTGAGGGTTGCTATCACGGACACGCTGATATGTTCTTGGTAAAAGCTGGTTCTGGTGTCGCTACTCTAGGCTTACCCGACTCACCAGGAGTGCCAAAAGCAACAACAGCCAGCACCTTAACCGCGCCTTTTAATGATTTGGAAGCCGTAAAAGCCTTATTTGAAGAAAACCCCAACGAAATCGCCGGTGTTATTCTCGAACCTGTAGTTGGTAACGCTGGTTTTATTACTCCTGATGCCGGTTTCTTAGAAGGACTACGGGAACTTACTCAGGAGTATGACGCATTATTGGTATTTGATGAAGTGATGACAGGCTTCCGCATTGCCTACGGTGGCGCACAAGCAAAATTTGGTGTTACTCCTGACTTAACCACTATGGGTAAAGTCATTGGTGGTGGTTTACCTGTGGGTGCTTATGGTGGTCGCCGCGACATCATGTCAATGGTTGCCCCCGCAGGCCCAGTTTATCAAGCTGGGACTCTATCCGGTAATCCTTTGGCTATGACAGCCGGGATTAAAACCCTAGAACTACTTAGCAAACCTGGTACTTATGAATATTTAGAAAAGATTACTAAACAGTTAGCTGATGGTTTGCTGAAAATCTGCTCAGATACGGGTCATGCTGCTTGCGGTGGTAATATCAGTGCCATGTTTGGGCTATTCCTTACTGCTGGACCTGTTCATAACTATGAAGATGCGAAAAAATCAGATACAGCTAAATTTGGTCGTTTTCATCGCGGAATGTTAGAGCATGGTATTTACTTAGCACCATCTCAATTTGAAGCTGGATTCACTTCTTTAGCACATACCCCTGAAGATATTGAACAGACATTAGCCGTTGCCAAAGATGTGCTGTCTAGTCTGTAAATAAGCAAGAGGTAAAAGGGAACAGTAAAGATAAATTTCTTTGCTGTTCCCTTTTACCTCTTCTCTACCTCTTTGACACTCTCAGGTCTAAAGACACGCTCGATTCTACTGACAGAATTAGATTAAGGATATTACCCAAAGTCTAATCCTCGTTACGACCGTCAAACGTCGTCTACTTAGTCACTCTAAGTCCAGCTTAGGTTTCTAGCTACTTTTATCGTTTCTAATGTTTTTGTGAATCTATCACTCAGCCAAGACACGGTACGCTCCGCAACCTGCCTTTATTTGCTCTTTCAAGTCAATACTGCCATTAGGACTTAAACCTAACCTTTGTTTCTTATGAGCCGGGATTTCTCCGATACTAGGATGCTTCAACACGTAGATAATAATTCTTACTCACAAAGTCATCATAACACAAAGACAAAGAACATGGCGAATAAATTCGCACTCTTCGGGATCTTGCTACGTGTCGCTTCCCTCTCAGGTCTAAAGACACGCTCGTTTCCCACTTACCGCGAGGTTTTATGAGTAATTTGAGCAATTAAACCAGATTTTTATAGTTAATATTGATTTAATGGCTACAATTCAAAGTAGTATCAAATAACTTTGGGAAATAGTTCGGGAAATAGTTCGAGAAATAGTTCAAAAAATTCCCGCATAAATAACCTAGCAGAAATTTAAATTTGCTCTTAATAATGTAATAAGAGTATAGTTAGACCCATTATTCATCGTGCAGCGAGTTAACAGTGCATGAGCTATTGCGTAAATCCCACCTGTTCCAATCCTAAAAATCCAGCCTCTAGTCAGATATGTGAGGCCTGTGGCTCCCAATTACTGTTGCGCGATCGCTTTCGCGTTCTCAAACCAATAGGTCAAGGTGGTTTTGGGGCAACATTTCTAGCAATAGAGGAAAAGCTGCCAGGTAAACCACCTTGTGTAATTAAACAATTACGTCCATCAAGTACAACTCCGTACATATTAAAAATGGCACGGGAGCTATTTGCCAGAGAAGCAGAAACTCTAGGTAAAATCGGTAATCATCCACAAATACCAAGGCTACTGGACTATTTTGAAGATAGTAATCAATTCTACTTAGTTCAAGAATATGTAAGCGGTTTGACTCTGCAACAAGAGGTGAAACAAAATGGAGTTTATAGTGAAACCGGAATCAGGCAATTTTTAAGTGAAATTATGCCATTGTTGCAATATATCCACCAGCAACAGGTAATTCACCGCGATATTAAGCCCGCTAATTTAATCCGTCGTTCTCAAGATGCCAGACTGGTACTAATTGATTTTGGTGCTGTCAAAAACAAAGTGAGTCAGGTCACAACTACTGAATCAGAACAATCAGCTTTAACAGCTTATGCAATTGGTACTCCTGGTTTTGCACCTCCAGAACAAATGGCTATGCGTCCGGTTTATGCCAGTGATATCTATGCAGTGGGAGTGACTTGTATTTATTTGCTGACTGCGAAAATTCCTAAAGACTTAGAATACAATCCCACCACAGGTGACATGATGTGGGAGAATTTGGTGGAGGTTAGTGACCATTTGACCAAGGTGTTAAAAAAAATGTTGGATGTGTCAGTACGCAATCGTTATAAAGCAGCACAAGACGTACTCATAGCTTTGGATATAGAGCCATATTTAGATAGTTTATCCCAAGGTTTACTATCCCAACCTACTGAATCTGCACAAAACAATCCAAATTTTGGTATTGACTCTATTAGTTATACTCATGGTAAAAATGATAGCGTAGCAAAATTAGCTGCATCTATTCGAGCTAGAAAGGACAAGACACCAGGTGGAATGGAACGAAAACATGGACAAACTCAGGGTAGAGAATCAGCCCCTAAATCAGCCCCTAGAGATGTAAATAATATTGATGATCCATTATCTGTACGAAAATTAGATTCCCCAGGTTTACTAGCAGCTTATGAAAAAGGCAGACGGGATTTTGCAGCCTATCACTTTATGCGCTTGAGTGTACCTGGTGCTAACTTATCAGAAAGTAATTTTCATGCTGCTCAATTTCATAAACCCAATTTTCAAGCAACTAATCTTCAGAATACTGACTTTGGTAGAACAAGTTTAAAAGAAGCAAATTTCAAAGAAGCGGATTTAACCAAGGCTTATTTTAGTAATGCTGATTTAGAAGGTGCAGACCTCAGAGGTGCAAACCTGAGTCAAGCTTATCTGAGTCAAGCTAATCTACGGGGAGCTAATTTGTCTGGAGCTAATCTTACTGGTGCTAAGGTGACTGATGAGCAGTTGGCTGTAGCTAAAACTAATTGGCTAACGGTGCGGACTAATGGTAAACGTGGTTTATTTTAATTAATTTTAATTGATCAAATTTACAGTATAAGTATCCAAATTTTTTGTCTCAGACTCTAAGAGGATATTTTAAAAGTTTTCAAGGTATAAATTAACCCCTCTTGTAAACCTCTCCCCGCACCCCTCCCTGACCCTCCCCTACAAGGGAGGGAAAAGGAGCAGCTTTTATGACTGGAGAGGCTTTGAAACCCCCTTCCCAGCCTTCGGCACGCTGCGCTAACGTAGGGAAGGGGGGCAGGGGGGTTAGGTTTTTGGAGATTATTGGTTTTATTTAATACTTTTAAAACACCCTCTAAGAGGATGTTTTAACAGTCCTTTTATATGTATCAAAAGGGAACCGAGGGTGTTTTTAGACCTGAGAGGGAAATAACTCGTGCGGTTTTAACCGCGTTGAATCTTTTTTCATTATGTCTAAAATATACCATTTTTATTAAAACTGTCATCTGTTAACCATCTGACTTTCTATTTCAGCATATCATCTCTAAATGTTCGTTTCTGTCAAAAATCTAGAATTGATTTGTCATCTGTAATGCAATAAATTGACTCAATTACTTCCTTTAGTATAGAAGCTACATTTTTAGACTTTCCAGGCTTTTGTTTTCTACCTGATATTTTTCATTAACTAATTTTGAAACAGCACTGAAAAGGTATGCGGTTGTGCAAAACCACAAGCTACAAGGTTCATTATCTTCTCAGTCTATTCTCCGATTAGCGATAGCTATCGCTATGCTGGCATCTTTATCTGTAGCTAGTATTAGTGTTTTTATTGTCCTCAAGTTTCGGGATATAGATAATCAGAAACTAGCAAATCCTGCGGTAGCAATGCCAGAGATAAAAACAGTCACAGCCCTAGGTCGAATTGAGCCAGAAGGGGAAGTGATTAAATTATCAGCGGCTATATCTGGAGAAGGGAGTCGGGTCGCAAAAATATTGGTTCAGGAGGGGGATATGATCAAAGCCGGACAGGTAATTGCTATTTTAGATAATAGCGATCGCTTGCAAGCAGAATTAACTGAAGCTAAAGCAGAAATAAGAATAATTCAATCTAAAATTGCCCAAATTCAAGCAGGTGCTAAACCTGGAGAAATTACGGCACAAAAGGCCATCATTGACAGATTAGCGGCAGAAAGTCAAGGTGATATTGATAGTCAAAAAGCAATTTTAGAAAAATTACAAGCTGAATTACTCAATGCTGAAGCCGAAAATAAACGTTATCAGAAATTGTATATAGAAGGAGCAATTTCTGCTTCCCAAAAAGATAGTAAAAACTTGAACGTAGAAATAGCTAAAAAAAGTCTTCAAGCAGCACAGTCACAGTTGAAAAAGCTGGAATTAAGTAGTCAACAAAAAATCAAAGAAGCTTCAGCCACATTAAATCAAATTTCCGAAGTCAGGAAAGTAGATGTAGAAGCTGCAATAGCCGAATTAAATAGAGCAAACACAGTAGTTAAAAAAGCCACCATTAATCTGCAACAAGCTTATGTAAAATCTCCTCAAAATGGACAAGTATTTGAAATCTATACCCATCCAGGAGAATTAATTTCTAATAATGGTATTGCTGACATTGGTAAAACCAGTCAGATGTATGTAGTTGCTGAAGTTTACGAAAGTGATATTACTAAAATTATGCAAGGAAAGCAAGTGCGGATAGTTAGTGATACTTTTGCTCAAGAATTGCAGGGAAAAGTCGAACGAATCGGTTTACAAGTAAGAAAGCAAAATCTCACTAATACAGATCCTTCTAGCAATATTGATAACAGAATAGTCAAAGTTCATATCCGACTAAATAAAATTTCTACTCAGCAAGCAGCCAAATTTACCAATATGCAAGTCAAAGCAATTATTAGTCTTTAGTTATTAGTCATTAGTCATTGGTCATTGGTCATTGGTCATTAGTTAAAAACTCTTCTTCTTTCTTCTTCTTCTTTCTTCTTCTTTCTTCTTTCTTCTTTCTTCGTGTCCTTCGTGTCTATATCCCTCCGGGACGCTCCGCGAACGTGGTTCATTAACTCCTGATTCAGTGACTCCTCATTCCTATGATTCCCATTTTTCAACAATTGCGACGACGAACTCCTTTAGGTTGGTTACAACTTACTCATGAAAAAAGCCGTTTATTGGTAGCAATATCAGGCATTGCTTTTGCCGATATTCTTATGTTTATGCAGTCAGGTTTTCAAACTGCTTTATATGATAGTAATACTAGATTACATCGGAGTTTACAAGCTGATATAATTCTCATTAGCCCCCAAGCCCGCAGTTTACAAAGTATGTCTATTTTTTCCCGTAGACGACTTTATCAAGCCATGGATGTACCAGGGGTAAAATCCGCCGAAGCTATGTATTGTAACCATATTATTTGGAAAAATCCTCAAACACATTCAGAAACAGGAGTTTTAATTATTGGTATCAATCCAGATCAACCAGCTTTTGATTTACCAGAAATTAATCAACAATTACAAAAGATTAAATTACCAAATACAGTTTTATTTGATCTTGCTACTAGAGGAGAATATCAACAAGCAATTAAGAAAATTCAACAAGGTAAAACTGTCACAACTGAAATTAATGGCAGCACAATCACTATCGGTGGTTTATTTAAACTTGGTGCTTCCTTTGCTGCTGACGGTAGTTTAATTACCAGTGCCAATAACTTTTCCCAAATATTTGCTAGACAACCTACAAGTAGCGTGAGTATCGGTTTAGTTAAAATCAGAGCAGGTTATAAAACAGAGCAAGTTATTGCCCAATTAAAAGCTTATTTAAAAGATGATGTTAGAGTTCTCACTCATGATGAATTTATTCAGTTTGAAAATAACTTTTGGAGTAATTATTCCCCCATTGGATTTATTTTTAACCTAGGGGTATCAATGGGATTCGTAGTTGGGGTAATTATTGTTTATCAAGTTCTCTCCACAGATGTTAATGCCCATTTGCGAGAATATGCAACTTTCAAAGCCATAGGATATCGTCATTACTATTTACTAACTATAGTTTTTGAAGAAGCTTTAATTTTAGCAGCCTTGGGATTTTTTCCAGGAGTAGCCGTATCTTTAGGACTTTATCAGCTAACTCGAACAGCAACAAATTTGCCCATGTATATGACGATAATTCGTGGTGTACAAGTCCTATTTTTAACTATAATTATGTGTGCTATTTCTGGAGTAATTGCTACTAGCAAACTCCAATCTGCTGATCCTGCGGATATGTTTTAAGAGGTTGTTTGATAGCGTTCACGAAGTGTGCCGTATCCCTGCGGGAGCCGGAGGCATCAGGCATAGCGTGGCGTAGCCATAAAGTAATCTCAGGTATGATTGTTTACCCCCCTTAGTCCCCCCGTTGTATTGGGGGGAAA
>JANMEE010000081.1:0-14720 GCA_031376645.1 Dolichospermum sp. OTE_75_concoct_329_sub
ATATTAAAGGAGGTATGGACGAATGATGAAAATGTAGCTGAACTCGACAGAAAAAATAAATATTTCATAAATCTATCTGGAATAATAGGAGGTATGAGACGGGACATTAAAATTAAATTTGAATACCCATTTTCATAGAGAGGGTAGTGGTAGGATAGGATTTTAAAGATGGTAGTTATGCGATCGCACCCTCAAATTAACTCAAAGCTGAGAGCGATTCCTAGGTCGCGCTTCGCTATCGCACCCTTTATCGTCTTCTATCAGCAACTTTGAGGCTTTTAACTTCAAATCAATCTTAGTCCAAATACCCAGGCAGGTGGATTATTTTCCGTATAATCACCACGGAAATAACCCATTATTAGTGATTCAGTCGGTCCAGTAATCACTTCCCATGTCTTGCCAAGACGTGATGAGTATATCTTTTTGATATTTGGATTATTCGACATGGGAATATCCATGTAGGCATCATAGTTATTAAAGGTTTCAGGATACAGCCGCAGTAAGTAAGTCTGTATAAATAATCTCTGATTAGTAGTAGTTTCTACTTCAATTTCCTCATTCCAGTAGTCTTGTTCTTGAGGATGATGAAATGAAGGTATTTTCATCTTGTTATGTAATTCTTGTTGCCAGAGTGAATCTTTTTCTCCCCTTTCATTTACACTTACCATGCGTCCCTCTGCTTTAGAACGGTCTATGTATGCCTCAAAAGCATTAATGTCTTCTCGATGACTTAATACGTAACGACGTAGTTCATCAAGATTCATTACACTGAATTTCTGTATTGTCATGGTTCATATCCTCCAGTTGGCTTGATTTCAAAGTCCATGTCTTCCCCAGCAAGAATATATAAATTACCTGTACGCTTCGATAATCTCCAAAAACCTAACCCCCCTGCCCCCCTTCCCTACGAGGGAAGGGGGGTTTCAAAGCCTCTCCCCGAAGCGGGGAGAGGTTTGGAGAGGGGTTTATTTATACATTAAAAACTTTTCAAACATCCTCTCAGAGTTCCATCTTCAGTTAAAATAACTTCTATTTTGTGAGCGTTCATATTTTTGATTTTTACGTCAACCATATATTGTTTAAATATAATAGAATCTGTGTCATTTTTCTCAATTCATAAATAATACTACCTTTTGTATACCTTAATTTAATCTTTATGTTAAACTATAAACATCCCGAAAGTAATAAATATACGCCCATGATTACTCAAGTGATGATTCAACCCTCATCCTGGGTAGAGTCAGGAATCGAAATCAGCAAAGTTAGAAGTTTAAATTTAGTTCAGAATTACAATCTCGATTAGAAGAGCTTTCTGAAAAGAATAAAGCAGGAATGTTAAACTCAAAAGAAGAGGCTGAATTAACAGGAATATTATAACTGGATAGGATTTTTACTTTGCTGAATGCGAAAATAATTGCTGAGTCATGACTTTGATTTTCATTTATAAGGAAATAGTAAAAATGCTGGCAAGTTACATTGATAAAGCAATGGAATTAGCGGTTTATGAAATTATTGAAGACGATAGTAGTTATTGGGGCGAAATTCTAGGTTTACAGGGAGTATGGGCAAATTATCAAACATTAGAAGGTTGTCGGCGTGAGTTAAGAGAAGCATTAAGTGATTGGTTAGCTTTGCGTTTACGTTTAGGTTTAGATATTCCTGTAATTGAGGATATTAACTTAAATTAAATTACACAGTTTGTATAAAATGCCTAAACTAACACCTGTTTCTCAAAATTATTTGATCAAGCGTTTGCGTGAGTTGGGTTTTGAAGGTCTCTATGCTGGTGGGAGACATCCACAAATGCGACGGGGGACGTGACTGTAATTATTCCTAACCCCCATGAAGGTTATATTAGTGTGGGTTTGTTATCAAGGTTGCTACGACAGGCTGGAGTTTCTAGAGAAGAATGGTTAGTTAGTTGAATTAATTTGAGGTGAATACAAAAATGACACAGGAATTAATAGACCTCAGAAATAGTATTTTAGAACAGCGTTACACTGATGCTTTATCTATTGTAGATGAGTTGGAGGGGATGAGTAGACAAGCGATTTTAAGAAATATTCAAGCATTTTTAGTTAGGTTGATGATTCACTTAATTAAAAATCAGGTAGAACAACGATTAACTAATTCTTGGAGCGCTTCTATCCGCAATTCATTGATAGAGATTAAAAAACTTAATCTCAAAGAAAACAAAAAATCATATTATATCAATCAAGATGAATGGAGTAGTTATATTGAAGAGGAAATTGATCTAGCTATTCGTGATGCAAGTGTGGAGGTTTTGAATGGTGTTTATAGTCCTTTTAAACTTGCGGAAATTGTAGATCAAGAACAGATAATTAATCAAACTCAGGTTTTATTAGAGTTAAGTTATCATCATCCAGTGAAGGAATTAGCGGCAGTAATTGATAATTATTTAACTCAGTTACCTGGTGGTGAAGATTGGAAGTTAGGGAAAAGATGAAATTGTAATTGTCTGAATCAGGATATCCAGGATTTTAGGATTTACAGGATTGTGATTTATGGATTTTTTGTGGATATTTAAAGATTGAAAAATGGTACTTGTGATAACAGGATATTCTCTATTATCCAAAAGTTGCTATTGTTCATGAACAATAAAAAATAACATCCTGTACATCCTCTAATCTTGGATATCCTGATTCTGGCAAATAAAGAGGATATTAACTATGTTACAATATAAAAACTATCAAAATCACTAACATAAAGCTTGTATAAAATAAAGATAACATTACCTTGAAAGTTAAGGTGGAAAATGTCCACCTTACTTTCTCATCAATCTAATCTAAATCAGGTTCAACACCTAAAGCACGCAGTTGGGCAATTAATCTTTCTGTTTTTTGTCGTTCTTGTTCAGCTTTTTGTTTTTCTAATTCTGCGGGAGTTAACACCCAATTACCATTTTGGTCATACCAACGTAACCAAGGCATTTGCACATTTTTATAACGACCTTGCCAAATTCCTAAACCTAATTCTAGTCCCGGAATCCAAAAGCGAGAGTTAGTATCTAAAACCGTTGATCGTAAAGTTTCAATATAGCGATCGCCTGTCAACTCAAACATCCTAAACTCAGATTTATAACGATCAAATATGGCATAATAGGGTATTCTTAAAATCTTTTCGTAAACTTCCCATTTACCAGGAGGTTTTTCTACATCTCGTAATATTTGACCTAAATCTTCTTTTTCTGTTCCTGGTGACAATAACTCCACAACAATATAAGGATTAACAGATTCTTGCCAAACGACATAACTTAAACGCAAATCTTTCTGATCATACAAATAAGGAACACCCACAACTGCAAACCAATCTGGGCGTTTATACCACAATGGATGACGGGAATCGAAATAAAGATTTAGATCACTAGCGGTAAATATTTCCTCATTTGCATAATTAGGAGGAAGAAATGTATCTGCTAATAATTGTGGTTGCAATAAATGAAATTGATCTGGCAAACCTCTTTCCTCCGGGTCTTCGCTAGGAAGATCATACATTGTTGGTAATGTTTCTTTTGCAGCCAGTGGCGGATCTGTTTGATACATTATTCAATATCCTTAAACATCCAACTTTTTCCACTTAATTATATTAACAGAAATAAATCCTCGACCTCTTCAGAAAATCGGGGATATAAACCTCATCCATTTTGAAACCTGAAGTAATGCGAGCATCTTGCTCGCTACTTAACAGCAGGGAGCAAGATGCTCCCACTACTTTCAATAACTATGGCTTTCATCTTAGAGGATGTTTTAAAAGTATTAGATGAAACCGATAATCTCCAAAAACCTAACCCCCCTGCCCCCCTTCCCTACGTTAGCGCAGCGTGCCGAAGGCTGGGAAGGGGGGTTTCAAAGCCTCTCCCCACTTCGGGGAGAGGTTTACAAGAGGGGTTTGTTTATAGATTAAAAACTTTTCAAACACCCTCTTAGACGGGGTTTAGATATTAAGAAAGGTCTTTTAATTCAGCGGTGCGGATTGAAAGCATTTGTGTTTGATTACCTCTTTGAATTTTTACCTGTAAAGCTTGACCAAGGGTACTTTCTTCTACCACACCTTGCAATTGTTCTGCACTGGTAATGGCTTTATTCTCAATTTGCAAAATTACATCTCCGCGACGAATACCCGCAGTTGCAGCAGGGGAATTAGGAACAACTCGCATGACTAAAACACCTTTGACTTCAGGAATTGCAAACATGGAATTGGGATCATTGTTATTCTGTTTGGCTAATTCCGGTGTTAATGTCACCATTTGTACACCTAAATAGGGGTGAGCAACTTTACCATCTCGTTGCAATTGAGATGCGATCGCTTTAGCCTTATCAATAGGAATTGCAAACCCAATCCCCATAGCATCAGCGCGAATTGCGGTATTAATCCCAATCACTTCTCCTAAACCATTTAACAATGGTCCACCGGAATTACCGGGGTTAATAGCTGCGTCAGTTTGAATGAAGTCTAACCGTTTATCACTAATTCCTACTTGGGCGCTCGAACGTTTGAGGGTGCTGACAATCCCCAAAGTTACAGTATTATCAAATCCTAACGGATTCCCCACAGCGATCGCCCAATCTCCCACCTCAACATTATTAGAAGAACCTAAAGGGGCAACAGGTAAATCCTTACCAGCATCAATCTTAACTACAGCTAAATCTGTAACTTCATCAATGCCTTGAACTTTACCTTCAAAAGTCCGACCATCTTTAAGACGGACTGTAACTTTATCAGCCTTATCAACTACGTGAGCATTGGTAAGAATTACGCCGCTTTTGTCAAGAATAAAACCAGAACCTAAACCCCGTAACTGTTCAGTTGGTGATTGTTGGGGAAAGCTATCACCAAAAAACCTGCGAAAAAAGGGATCTTCCAACATTGGGTCATTGCGGCGCGTAATCGTTCTTTCTGTATCAATTCTCACTACTGCCGAGCCAACACGATTCACCGCTGCCGTCACAAAACTATGACTACCAATAACAGCGGAAGATGGCTTTTGAGCAAGTATTGTGGATGACCCAGTGACAGGATTTGGACCCGGCTCTGCTGATGAAGGTAACACCCGTAGGGAGGTGACAGTCAACACCACTCCCATGAAAATCGCTACAATATGGGTACTGAGTTGTCGGATAGACCGGGACATTTGGGAAAATCGCATAATCACAACCTAATCTACAAGCCTAATTTTTGCCGTTTCTTGATAAATCTATCTACACTTCATTCTAGTTTATTGACATTTTCACTCAACTTTAAGTTTCTTTGATTTTGCTGAATCTTGGTTTAAATATGCATATTTTCAGTGTATGGGTAAATCAGCAACGTCAGTTAAAGTACATTAAAAATTTCTATCTCTCTAGGTTAAAATATTAATTAAAGCCAAAATGCCCAAACAAATATTCATAGAATAACTCATGAATACTAACGAATCTTTACCTGTATCAGAGTCAGTAGAACATCCACATCATCACAACCATCCAGATCATACACACAATCAGGTTGATTCCGTTCATCCTCATGTTCATAGTGAAGAGTCTTTACGGCGGATTGTTAACCGACTTTCCCGCATAGAAGGACACGTGCGCGGAATCAAAACAATGGTACAGCAAAATACCCCTTGTCCTGATGTCCTATTACAAATTGCTGCTGTGCGTGGTGCCTTAGATAAAGTAGCACGAATTGTGTTAGATGAACATTTAACTGAATGTATTGGTAGAGCAGCCCAAAAAGGTAACATAGAATTGGAGATTGAACAACTAAAGGCTGCTTTGGATAGATTTTTACCTTAACTTTAGTAGACTCAAATATATCTGTTGCCATTATCAACTGATTATATTAAAACCTCTGAGAATATTTTTCGATTTCTATATCTTAGAGCTTTTATTTTAAACTCTTAAATCATGATCAAAAAAATCAAACAAATTGCATCTACACATTTATTTTCTGAAGGCAAATATCGGACTATTTTTCTTTCTGCTGCCCTTTTTCTCTGTTTTGATTTAGGTGTGCTTATCCCTAACTTTTTGATTTCTTCTCAATTAAAAGAAGATGCAATAGTTATTAACCTAGCTGGCCGTCAGCGAATGTTATCACAAAAAATTTCCAAAACTATCTTACAACTACAAATAGCAACACAAACTGCACAATCTATTACTAATCCACAGAATGAATTATCACAGGCTTATAAACAATTTGATGAAACTTTAATAGGATTAGAAAATGGTAAAACTGTAACTGGTAGTGATGGAAAACCAGTCTTTATTCCCGCTATGGAAAATACTAAAATTAAAAATTTGCTCTCTCAAGCTGAAGCAGTTTGGAATCCGTATAAACTCAAGATTGAACCTGTTATTTTGTCTAAAAATAAAATTTCTCCTCTTTCATTACAAGATGCCATAGCCTATTCAAATCAAAACAATCTGCAATTATTAAACTTGATGAATCAGATTACTACGGAACAACAAAATATATCTAATCAAAGAACTTATGCATTACAAATTATTCAAACAGCAGGTTTATTTCTAGCATTACTAAATTTTTGCATCTTGTTTTTTCACACATTAAAAAACTTAACAGTTAGTGATAATAAAATTCAAGCAGCTTTAAATGAAATAGAAAAAACCCAATTTCAAATTATCCAAAAGGAAAAAATGGTGAGTTTGGGACAACTTGTGGCTGGAATAGCGCACGAACTCAATAATTCTATCAATTTTATCCATCCAAACCTGCCTCATCTTCAAAAGAATATAACAGATTTATTAACGTTAATAGAATTTTATGAAAAATCTCACCTCAATGTTGATACAGAAATAGAGATAAAAATTTATAGCAAATTAATTGATCTAGATTTTATCAAGTCAGATTTACCACAAATTATAAAATCAATGGAAGTTGGCACAATTCGTATCCGTGATATTGTGCTTTCTATGCGAACTTTTTCCCACTGGGGTGAAACTGAAATCAAAACAGTTGATATTCATCAAGATATAGATAGTATTCTGATGATTTTGCAATATCGCTGCCATAAAAAATTAGATTCTCCAGCAATTGAAATTATTAAAAAATACGATAATTTACCACGAATAAACTGTTATGCTGCAAAACTTAACCAAGTATTTTTGAATATTTTAACAAATGCTTTAGATGCTTTAGATGCTAAACAATTACTAAACAATCCCCAAATTTCTATTACTACTACGTTATTAGAAAATAATTATGTTTTAATTTCTATTGTTGATAATGGCATTGGTATTCCTATTCAAAATCAACAACAAATATTTGATCCCTTTTTCACGACAAAACCTATAGGTAAGGGAACTGGTTTAGGATTATCTATTAGTTACCAAATTGTTGTTCAAGAACATAAAGGTAAAATACGCTGTTTTTCCAATCCTGAACAAGGTACAGAATTTCAAATTGAGATTCCTATAAATGTTATTTCTTAGTTCAGTATAAAAAATGAATCTAAAAAACTATAAATTTAATTATTCCTTCAAAGTAAATAAAGAGAAACCAATAATTCTGTTGTTACACGGCTTTATGGGTAATATTCATGAATTTGATGAAGCCATCAAATTACTGGTTGATAATTTTTCTTATCTAACTATTGATTTACCTGGACATGGAAAAACTCAGGTTTTAGATGATGAATGCTATACAATGGCATCTACAGCACAAGCTATTATTAGCTTATTAGATAAATTAAACATAAACCAATGTTATTTAATCGGTTATTCAATGGGAGGAAGATTAGCTTTATATCTGACTCTACATTTTCCCCAAAGATTTATAAAAGTTGTTTTAGAATCAGCTTCTCCAGGTTTAGTAACAGAAATAGCAAGATTAGCCAGAATTAAAAGTGATGCTCAAATAGCCAGAAAATTAGCGAGAATGATGGATGATGATTTTCATAACTTTCTCAATAATTGGTATCAACAACCTATTTTTGGGGATATCCAAAATCATCTTCAATATCAGGCTATGATAGAAAGTAGATTAGCAAATCATCCACTAAACTTAGTAAAATCATTGCAGTTTATGGGAACTGGCTCTCAAGATTGTTTATGGGAATTGTTAATTAAAAATACTATTCCTCTATTATTATTAGTTGGAGAAAAAGATAAAAAATTTATTGATATTAATATAGCTATGACTGAAAAATGTAACTTTGCTAAATTACAAATAATTCATCAAGTTGGGCATAATATTCATCTAGAAAATACCTTAGCATTTGTGCAAACTATTCAAGATTTTTTTGTTTAGAGTTTAGATCCCCGACTTCTTTAAGAAGTCGGGGATCTGATTATTTCTGATTATTTATTTACGATATAACTTACCATCTTTAACTTGCACTACTGGATAATTACAACGTCTGACTAATTGCTCATCATGGGTAGTAATAATCACTGTTGCCCCAAAGGAATTTAACTGTTGAAAA
Organism: Dolichospermum sp. OTE_75_concoct_329_sub; assembly: GCA_031376645.1. Lineage (GTDB taxonomy): Bacteria > Cyanobacteriota > Cyanobacteriia > Cyanobacteriales > Nostocaceae > Dolichospermum. Next base: position 8,444 of record JANMEE010000081.1, read on the forward strand.
ATTTGAATTACTTGCCAAGAATTATCAGGGTCAAGGTTTCCCGTCGGTTCGTCTGCTAATAGTAAAGGTGGTGTCCCTACAATTGCTCGTGCAATACTTACCCGCTGCTGTTCTCCCCCAGAAAGTTGATCTGGAAATCGGTCAGCTTTAGATAATAAACCTACTAATTTTAAAGTTGGTTCTAAACGACGTTGAATTTCTTTGCGGGTGTAACCTTGTGCTTGCAATACAAAAGTGACATTTTCGGCGACTGTCCGCTGGGGAATGAGTTTATAGTCTTGAAAAACAATCCCCATGCGACGACGTAATAATGATAAATGATAATTTCCTAAAGTAGCCACATTAATATCATCAACTATTACTTCTCCTTGGGTAGGTAATTCCGCACCATATAGCATTTTCAAAAGTGTGGATTTACCAGAACCACTAGCACCTGTAATAAATAGAAATTCTCCTCGGTTGATTTTTAAATTAACATCAAATAAAGCATGATGACTATTAATATAAGTTTTAGAAACAGAACGCAACTCTACCATTGTCCCAGCTTGACGTTGATTTTTTCCAGCTTCGCTATGCACTGTTTCCGTATTTTCATTTGTACTTAATAGGGACATATTGGTATTTTTTTAGCCAATGGTAAATGATATATTAAATCCAAAATCAACCAATATTTCTGTTTATTTTAATATTCCAAACTATTCACATCTCTGCCAGTCCAACGATAAATTAAGGATTTGAAAACGAACTCTGGTAACGCTAACATTCTTTGCCAACGCCAGGGTTCTTGATATAATCTATATAGCCATTCTAAGTTATTATTTGCTAACCACCCAGGAGCGCGGGTTTTTGTTCCTGACCAAATATCAAAACTACCACCAACACCTACCCAAATTGAGTGAGGACATAAATGGCGGTGTTGGGCAATCCATAATTCTTGACGTGGTACTCCCAAACCAACAAATATTATTTGTGGCTGTAGTTGGGTGAGAGTTTGCAATAATTGTTGTTCTTCTTCTGGAGAATGATAACCAGAATGTGTTCCTGATATTTTCAGAGTGGGGAGTTGTTTTTGCCATAAGTCGGCTGCTTTTATGGCTACCCCTGGTGCGCCTCCATAGAAAAATATTGAAGCTGATGTTTGTTCTTGAACTACTGTTTGTAAAAGTTTTTCTGCTAATTCAATTCCTGGAAAACGTTGTACTTTTTGCCCCGATAAATATTGGAGATATAGAACAACTCCTGCTCCGTCAGGAATGACTAATTCAGCGTGTTTAATTATCTGCGCTAGGGAGAGATTACGCTCTGCTTGCATGGTCATTTCTGCATTGAGGGTAATTACATGAGTCCCTTGGCCTGCTTTTAAGCAATCTAACAACCAGGTTGGATAATTTTTCATTACATGAACTGGTAAACCCAATACTGAAAACGCTTTAGATTGAGGGAATTTAAACATAGTTTCTTTACAATTAAACTTAGAATGATGTTTGTTGACAGTTAGTTTATCAAATTTTTTTCTGAATGGGTAATTATAATTTCCTTCTGATGGTTACTGTTTTTTATAATATACATAAATTTTTATCTTGAAGGAAAAAGAGATTGCTTGCAAATATCCTCTGGACGATCAATATCTGCTAAAGGTTGCAAATAACCAATTGATAAATTTAATTTCTGAGCAATTTCTACTGTTTTTGCAAATACTTGAGCAGTACCCCAAGGAACATTCATAAATAATTCTCCTATTGGTTGTTGCAACCCAATTAAATAATAACCACCATCAAGGGCTGGACCGAGGACAAGATTAAAAACCTCTAATTGCTCAAAAGCGGTTGCTAAAATTTGTGAACTTAGAGCCGGACAATCTGTACCAATGATTATAACTTGTGCTGCTTTTTGATTAAACGCTTTGATAAGCGATTCCTCCATTCTTGCACCTAAATCTCCCTCACCCTGAAATTGATATTTTAAATCATTTCCTAACCAATTTTGCATTTTTTCCAAATCACCACCTGTAAATCGCACTTCAAAGCTAACGTTGATTATCTTTTGCAATTCTTTAACTTGCAAAATAGTCTGTTCAGTCATCTGCTTGTGTAAATTAGCCGCACCAACATCACCCAAAGCTGGTATTAACCGAGTTTTTGTTTTCCCTGGTTCTGGGTAGCGGGTAAAAATAATTAGGTGTTGTTTTAATGGTTTCCAGGAGATCATTCAAAATTTGCTGCTATTAAAGATACTGCAACTATAGGTGCTGTGACTGCGCGGAGGACTCGACGACCTAGGGAAATGGGTTTAAATCCTGATTCTACAGCTATTTCTATTTCTTGATTTGTCCACCCTCCCTCTGGTCCAATAGCAATAATTACCTCATTTGCGGTTTTATTTACTACCTGCTGTAAATGAGGATAATCCCCACGGGCTTCACAGATATAACGGTGAGTAGCGGTGCTTTCTTTTAATGCAGTGTTTAAAGTTATTACTTCTAAGATGCTAGGAACAACAGCCCTTTCTGACTGTTCAGCGGCTTCTGATGCTATGCGCCGCCAGCGTTCTAGCTTCTGGGGACTAGGATTTAATAAGGTGCGATCGCTCATAACTGGTGCAATGCAAGTTACACCTAACTCAGTACAACACCGGACAACTTCATCAAATCCATTTCCTTTTGGTAATGCCATCATTAAGGTAATAGACACAGGTAATTCAGTTTTTACCTCAAGTTGTTCTAAAACCTTTCCTTGTTCCCCTTCTAACTGCGCTAACCACCATTTCCCCATACCATCCATGACAATGAATTTATCACCATCCCGCAACCGCAATACCCGCAGCAAATAATGTTGTTGTTGAGTTGTTAACAAAAGTTGGCTTTCTTGAAATTGCTGGGGATGAATAGTAATGCGTTGAAGTTGTGACATTTATACTTGGTGGTATGCACTTGCTAAAAATACAAAATTTATTCGGTGACTCCTGTACGAGCGTATAGCAATACGCCCCTACCTCCTGCTATTTTAATAATTCTTGAAACCTTTGTTCACTACGTATTTTATCAAAATCTGTGTCGCTTTTCGCTAAGTTTTGATATTTCTGGGGGACAAGCTGCATGGCTTTTTTGAGGTTTTCAATTGCTAGTTCTAGATTATTTTGCAAGGCATAATTACAAGCTTTATTATAATATGCTTGGTGCAAATTAGGCTGGATAGTGATTGCTTGATTATAGGACGCTAAAGCTTCTTTGTAGCGTTGTAATTTGGTTAGAGCAATTCCTCGATTAATCCAAGCTTCATGTTTATTTGATTGAATAGCGATCGCTTCATCATAAGATTTTACCGCTTCTTCGTAATTTCGCAAAGCTGTTAAAGCATTGCCACGATTATACCAAGCTTCATCTTGATTTGGACGAATAGCGATCGCTTTATCATAAGATTTTACAGCTTCTGGATATCGTTGCAAAGCAATCAAAGCATTGCCGCGATTTACCCAGGTTTCCGCACTATCAGTTCTAATAGCTATGACCTGATTATATATTCCTAAAGCTTCTTGATAACGATGGGTATCTAACAAACCATTACCTTGGAGTAATAAGTTTTCTGCTTTTTGACTATCTTGTACTTCTGAAATCAGTTGATTAACATTGCTTTCCTGAACAACTTGTTTGGTATTATCTGATGAGGAATTTACCAAATCACTACAGCCAATTGCCAAAAAACTGATTAAGCAAGAAGCAATTAATTGTCGCCAAACTAACATACTGCACCTACAAAAATCATACAATTATCCTAAAACTTATGGGGACTTAAAAGTCGTATCCAAATCAACTAATTATTATTAATTGTTTTTTGATTATGTAAACTAAAGATGAAGATATGGATAAGGTTTTCATAAATTCTGAATAGATAGGACTCCTACTTGATTTTTTAACTAGACCTAGTAGTCTGTCAAATAAATTTTGACGGATAAGGAAAAAATGAACCACGAAGGACACGAAGGAAGAAGGAAAATGGCAACGAATGAACCCGTCAATTAGTTCTTGACAGACTACTAGTGTGCTAAATGTCTACCATAGACTGGTTTTGTGGGATCATACCCACCCTAAACTAGTGACTATTTTATGGCTACGCCACGCAAGCTATCAGGAATCATTTAGGATTTTTATAATACCATACTCGTAGTCAATAAATTAATTATTCGTAAGTACAAACTGATCTAGCGGAATCCGGTTTGATTATAGCTGGTGTGGCGTAGCCATACATAATTATGTAGACAAGCGTTTTTTCCGGTTTTAGATGATTCTGACTTGCTACTAACTTCGCTTTTTGACTCGGTGACTGCTGCTATATAGAGTCGTCCTATCCAAAAATTCTAAATGATCTGTGATAAAATTACCTGTTTGTTGCTTGTGGAGACAGAAAATTTAATCACTAACTTATTTTCCAAGAGCTAAGAGTATATTATATTGTCAATATAATTGTTTTTACAAGGTTTAAGTTTATTGTTACCCAATAGGAGAAAAATAAAAACTATGACTATTGAATCTAACTCATCCAACTCATCTGACTCAGAAATAAATCAGGAAGATGAATTGCAAATGGATGATAGTGATCACTCATTACTAACAGAAGGATTAGGAAAAAAACAAATATCTGGACAATTTTCCCTGAAAACAAATATTATCACAGGAACTGCTTCTTTTCTTCAGCATAATTCCAGTCGACAAAATGCTATCACCCCAAGAATTTTATTATTCACTAGTTTAGCGATCGCTATCACTGTCATTAGTATTATCATTAATAACTCATTCCTGGGTATTTTGGGAACTTTGTCCACCTTGATATTATCAATGCTGATACTTTTGCCTTGGTTAAAAGATGTTATCCAAGAGTGGTTTTCACCCCAAGATAGAAATGTATTTGTGGGCTTAATAGGAGTATTAGTAGCAATAATTGGTTTATTCAGATTTACTAACTTGGCTAATGGCTTACTACGTTGGGGAAGAAGAATTAACTGGGATGCTTCTGGTACTTTAGCAGAATGGTTTGGCGCATTGGGACAAATTGCCATTGCTATTATCGCTGTTTATGTAGCATGGCGACAATATGTAATTTCCAAAGACTTAACTATTCAACAAAATCTGCTAACTGTACAGCAAAATATTATTACCCAACAACAAACCATAGATTCCTACTTTCAAGGAGTTTCCGACTTAGTATTAGATGAAGAAGGATTATTAGAAGATTGGCCGCAAGAAAGAGCGATCGCTGAAGGACGCACTGCCGCTATATTTAGTAGTGTAGATGGCAGTGGTAAAGCCAAAATTCTGCGGTTTCTCTCCCGTTCTAAATTACTCTCTCCCCTCCAACGCGATCGCCGTCTCGGAAGAGCTATTCTAGATGGTAGTGGTGGTTATGCCGAAGATCGTTTAGAAGGAGTCCGCGTGATAGATTTAGGTGTGATGTTAGCTGGTGCAGATCTAGCTGATAACGACTTACGTTGGACAGATTTAAGTGAAGCCAATCTTATCCGTGCTAATCTTAATAGTTGCGACTTAGTAAAAGCTAACCTCTCTAGAACAATATTATACGATGCCAATCTTACTAATACTGACTTAAACGGAATTCGTCTATTTTATGGTTTACTCGAACAGGCATCCCCCCGCAGCCGCACCGAACGACCAAACTATGAAACAGGAGAACACACCGGTGCAGTTGTCGAAAATGCCAACTTTACCAACGCCCAAAGAATGTCTGAATCTAGCCGTTACTATTGCTGTGCTTGGTGTGGAGAAAAAACCAGACAAACAATTCCCGGTGGTTGTGAAGGAATTCCTAATAAATTAGGAAGATAAGAGATTAGATACAGTGATTAAATTTCAAAACCTGTAGGGGCGGGGTTTCCCCGCCCTCTCGATTGTATTGCATCCGCACGATAACCGCTATAAGAGGCAATAATATCAATAAAAATTGTTCTTCCCAATTACCTAATCTCCAAAAATACTGGAACTAAATCTCCAAACTACAAGTCAAGAACAATACCCATTCAGTGGGAAACCAAAAACTCTTTAAAACAAAAATTGACTATGCCTTAACTAACAAGTTAAAGGATAATTTAGTCACTGACTCAACCCTAAAGGGATTGAGCTTGTAAGGAACAAACTTTACAACGCAAGCAGGGACTAGCCCATTGAGACTAATCCTGATACGCACTTCCGAATACTTCCCCAGTTCGGATTATCTGCAAGACTGTTTGTTAAGTCGTTGGTTAAAGACAAGACATTTTGGATTAGTTG
>JANMEE010000090.1:0-2584 GCA_031376645.1 Dolichospermum sp. OTE_75_concoct_329_sub
CTATCTAGCTAAAAACCACAGCATAATTAAGATAGAGGATTTGCACGTTAAGGCATTTTTGAAGAACCACAAATTAGCAGGTGCAATTGCAGATTGTGGGATGTATGAATTTAAAAGGCAATTAGAGTACAAAACTGAGAAATTCGGGAGTGAACTAATCCTTGTGGATAGGTTCTTTCCTAGTTCCCAAATATGCTCTAACTGTGGGAATCATCGTCATAAAATGCCATTAAAAAGCCGCGTTTATGTTTGTCCTGATTGTGGACATACAGAGGATCGTGACCTCAACGCCGCTAAAAACATTGACCGATGGTTTGCGGATATTTTTATCCCTGTAGCGTAGCGGTTCTTTTTAGGAACTACGGTCAGAAACGGTAAGTTCTACCGAGATTGCCTGTGGAGCGGACAAACCTCTTAGGAGTCATTCTAAGACCGTGATTAAACAGGAAATAAACACCAAAATTATCGCTGTCCAGATGTGTCTCGACTTTGGTAATTTTGGGTAAGTTTTATAGAACGGAAGACAACCTTTAGCTTTGACAGTAGAAGAAAGCGGTTGTTTATCGGAATTGGGTTATTTAGTCGCAGATTACGGTCAAGATTATTTTGATATTTTCCATATTACCGGTCAATCAATTTTGGATTTACGTTAGCGAAGCGTACGCAGCGCAGCGAGTATTTTGGATTTTGGATTTACTCCACCCTAAAGTGTGGGGCTTGAAGATTTTAGCTTGGCGATTTTGGATGAATTCCGCCCTGAAGAGGCGGGGCTTGTACCGAAAATTCCCAATCTAAAATCTAAAATCTAAAATTTTTCGGTCATGCCACAATTACCGATGGACAACCCCAATTCAATCACCCGGTGCTGAGACAGTAAGGAGAATTATTAATGATGTGCAACAAATTGCAAATGGTTAAGGTATTTTCTATCTATAAAATAAAAATAGTGGTATTATTTATAGATAATATATTTAAACAACTACAAGAATATGCAACAATTAATCATTCAAGTGGCTGATAAAGAAAAAGCAGAGATGCTATTAAAAATTATTTCGGCTTTAGATTTTGTCAACTCTGTAGAAGTCGTAGAAGATAACACAAATATAGCTGATAATCAACAAGATTTTTTTGCCTTAGCTGGAATGTGGGAAACTAGAAGTATTACAACTGAATCCATTCGTCAACAAGCATGGAAAACAGAAAATAAATGATTTTATGTGATACAAATATTATCATAGAATTTTATAAAAACAATTCTCAAGTCATCTCTGAACTAAGTTTTCTGGGTATCAATCAATTAGCTATTAGTTCTATTACTCAAGCTGAATTATATTATGGTGCTATCAATAATGTGGAGTTGAGAAAAATTAAAAACCATTTAAAGTTACTCCATATTCTCCCTCTTGATGTCATGATATCTACTCAGTTTATTGCATTAATGGAAAACTACTCTCTTAGTCATAAATTAAGTATTCCTGATGCTTTAATTGCTGCAACCCCATTAGTGCATCAGATTGATTTATATACCTTGAATGTGAAAGATTTTCGCTTTATTAAAAGTTTAAATTTACATGAACCTTCTATTAATTAACAGTGAGGGGATTTATTAATGATGTGCAACAAATGGCAAACGGTTAGAGTAATTTCTTAAACTTATCTCTAAGAGGATGTTTGAAAAGTTTTGGGCGAATATAAAGATGCCTCCGGCACGCTCCGCGAACGCTACTACACAAGCGAAGTCCACCTGCGTGGACTAATGAAAAATTAAGGCTTCTGAACCCACGAAGGTGGGTTTTGTCTGTGTAGCCGCGACTTCCAGTCGCCAGGCGGGGTAACAAATTAGACTTTTCAAACATCCTTTAAGAAGCCCAACAAGTATGATCGGGAAAATCACCTGCTTTCCAATGCTGACGTAACTTAATCACTGCTCTTGTAAAAATATGCTGATAATTTTCAATATTAATGGCTTCAATTTCTTGAACTTTTCCATTATCTTTATCAAGATGAACTTTTCCTAAATGTTCGGGATCAGTACCGAAATTATAAGTAACACCTTGATCATCTTCATTAACCTTAACTAACATTACATAAAAAGCCATAAAACTCTCCTATAATTTTCACCCAATTTTTTAATTTTTTCATAGGATTGCGGTGCATAAATCTCCCATCTATTAATATATTCATCCAGGTTACCACCAGTAAAACTAGAAATAAAGCCTATTCTAATTCTCCATAAAACCCAAATAAAGATGATTATAATAATTGACTCAATTCGTATCATTATTTTCTCAGAGAAATAACTTGATAATTTTATCAGATGCAATCACTATTTAGGTATAATTTGAGAATGACGGCTTAGAGGGTGTTTGATAGCGTTCACGAAGTGTGCCGGAGGCATAGCGTGGCGTTAGCCATAAAGTATTAAATAAAACCAATAATCTCCAAAAACCTAACCCCCCTGCCCCCTTCCCTACGTTAGCGCAGCGTGCCGAAGGCTGGGAAGGGGGGTTTCAAAGCCTCTCCAGTCATAAAAGCTGCTCCTTTTCCCTCCCTTGTAGGGGAGGGTCAGGGAGGGGTGCGGGGA
>JANMEE010000101.1:0-46721 GCA_031376645.1 Dolichospermum sp. OTE_75_concoct_329_sub
GTTCGCTCTAGAGGGGGGGTAATATTTTCTTGATTAGCCACAGATGGTTATTTATATTTACTTGACACTCTGCGCTCTAAAGAGACGCAGATTCTATAGAGAGTTTCAGTCTATATCCCTCAGTTATCCCAGTTTCAGGCAGGGCTCCTTGATATTGGGTTCCTGCCCTGATTTCGTTGGACCAAAAGGGCGAAATCATATCTGACAGGCGTATACTTTCTAAGAGTCCCCCGGTAGGTTTTTATGTCTTGTACTGACAACTCAATCATACCATAATATTGAAGGCGAATAAATTCGGCATTTGTCGGTTTTCCCCTTAGGTCTGAAGACGCGAAGCTCCCAACCTTCCCGTGTTCCTCTGGTGGGAAGTTGAGTTTAACTAATTGCTTCTCCACGGAGGATAGCGATCGCTATCGCTAATATCATACAACCAACAATAGTCAACCCTAAAATAAATAATACAAATATTTCACCCGAAGATAGAGGGCGCTCGCTTGCATCTAGATACATTGATTTGGAAAAATCATAGGGTTTATGTACAGAATGGTTTAAATCTGTTGGTGTTTGAATTACACCAAAACGGGAATAGCCAATTTTTAAATCATAGCTTAACCGTCGTTCTGGGTTACTAAGAGTAGCGTAGGCTTCGTTGATTTTCTGAAATTGAGTAGTAGCAATATTAGCAGGTAATTCTGTCGTATCTGGATGATATAATTTACTTAATTCTCGATAAGCGCGACGGATATCAATTACTGATGCTGAGGGATGTAGTCCTAGCAAAGAGTAATATGTGTTTTCGCTGCTTTGAAATATCACTTCATTCTCATTCGCATTTGTTTGAGTCACTTTCCCAAAATATGTTTTTCTTATATTTTAACTGCTTATAAACTCTCAGGGTCAATATTTAACTCCCGCAGTTTAGCAGCAAAACGTTCAGCGCGTTGTTTTTCTTGGTCACCACGTTGTTTTTCTTGGTCAGAATAGTGCTTTTCTTGTACTCCATATTCTTCAGGTGTCAGCATTAACTGTCCTTCTGGCGTGAAATAACGTAACTGACCCTCATGAACACCTAAATATAAATTTAACTGCTGACTCCACAATAACCCTTGGGGATTTGGTTCTATGGGTTGATATCTACCACCAATCAAGATAAAACCAGCAAATTCCGTACTTTTGGGGTCAAACCAAAAATATTCAGGTGTGCGGAAAATATCTTGATAAATTTGTTTTTTTAAACCTCTATCAGTAGATGCAGTAGAGGGAGAAAGCAATTCTATAATTAAGTTGGGGTATTTGCCACCTTCTTGCCAAATTACCCAACTATCACGGGGATGATTTTCCGTATCTAGCACGACGAAAAAATCAGGACCCCGAAAGTCTTTAGTTTTAATTTGCTCAGGACTGTAGTAAATACTCATATTTCCTGCGGCAAAATAGTTATTTAATTTATTTATATCGTGCCACCACCAATCTAAGCATTTAATTAGTAGTAGCAATTGTTGTAGATGTAAAGATGATTCCAAGGGTGGTTCGTCACTTTCTATATTTCCTAGGGGAAATTTTACATCTAAACCGGGTTCAATATTTTGGGTGACGGTCATAGTTTTTAGTTCGTGGAGAATCTATTTTTAGGGTAACAGATACAGCCGTTTATGCCTAACAGTATGCTATTCCAACAGCAGTCAGCAGTTAAACCATGTTACAGGCGGTTATTTGTAATTTAGGCTACAGAAAAAGTTTCCGTCCTAATTTATTTATAAAATACTATCCAGGATTTACCAAAACCATTGGATTTGTGGTTGGTGAATTTTGAACAAGAAGTAGATTTAAATGAATGTGTTGCTGATAGTAAATTGTTTCCATCTGTTAATGGTTACAAATATAAACATTTACGTTGTTCTTAATTGTCCGATAGATCCCCGACTTCTTAAAGAAGTCGGAGATCTAAATATTTTGATTTTTAATTCAATAAATCCGCACGGGGTTTAAAAGTTTCTATTTCTCGCAATTTTTCATAAAGTTGTCTTTCTTCATCTGTCAGAGTTTTTGGTGTAACTATCTGAACTTCTACTAATTGATCACCGCGTTGACCGTTTTCGACTGGGTAGCCTTTATTACCAAGACGAAATCTTTGCCCAGACCTGACACCAGGAGGAATAGTCATTTTCACTGGACCATCAAGGGTAGGTGCTTCGACTTGTCCACCTAAAACTGCTTCACTGGGTGTCACAGGAACTTGACAAAAAATATTAGAACCTTCTAGCTTAAACAAAGGATGAGGATCAACGGTAATTTTTAAGTATAAATCACCACCACTAATTCCTTGATTTCGTAAGCGGATAGTTTGCCCTGTCACCATAGCAGGGGGCATAGTCACTTCGAGAGATCGCCCATCTTCTAAACGTATTCTTTCATTACCGCCTTGATAAGCTTTTTCTAGTGGTAAAGTTAATCTGGCTTCGATATCCCTGCGAGTGCTACGGGGTGGAGTATTGACTGTATATGCAACTTTAGTTCTGGGAGTGCGAAAGGGGTCACTAGTGCTGGTGTTTCCCGGACTATTTTTGGGTTCTTTGCGGTTGCTGACACCAATTACTTGATTGACAAAACTTTCAAAATCGTTAAATTGGCTGGGGTCTACTTCTTGACTAGAACGAGCGTTAGCACGGCTATCCCAACCTTTTGGCTTAGGAGTTTGTTTATTACCTGCAAAGCCGTTCTGTTGCCAATATCGGCTAAATTGATCATATTGCGATCGCCTACTAGAATCGGAAAGGATTTCATAAGCCTCACCAATGGTTTTAAATTTTTCCTCTGCTTCCTTATTCCCAGGATTAAGATCAGGGTGATATTGCCTAGCTAAACGCCGATAAACCTTTTTAATTTCTTCGCTCGTGGCATCTTTAGAAACTCCTAATATCTCGTAATAATCCCGAAAATTTTGCAAATTTTGCATAATCTGTTATTTAAATGTTAGTTGTCAGTGGTCAGTTGTCAGTGGTCAGTTGTGCTTTTACTTATGACTGACCCTGCAAATATTGGGAAAGATTTTTGAATGTAGATTTCAGCCAGTTAATCCCAAATCTAAAATCTAAAATCTAAAATTACCTTACAGCCAATCATCGTCATCATCCCAGTTATCCTGGTAGCTAGGGCGTTTGCTACGAGTGGGACGACTTTCATAATTGGGAGAACGATTTTCCCTACCATAATCTCTACTAGAACCTCGGGTAGATGAATCTCGTTCTCGATAGTTATTTCTGTAAACATCCCGTTCTGGTTCTTTTTCTTTTTCCCCCACAAAGATGTCACGGATAGCACCAAATAAATCTTCATCTTCATCCTCAGCATAATACTGACGGACTTCTCTATTCAGTTCATACAGAGCATCTTGCAAATCAGCATAAGCCTGATCAATACCGCGATCTTCGTCAGCTTGTAAACTTTCCCGTAAATTTCGGCAAATATTATCAATGCGTTGACGACGGTTACGAGCAAATTGCATCCCCATTTCTAATGCTACTTCTCGCAATTGTCGTTCCGCTTGTAATATTAATGCTTCGGCACGGGTACGTTTTTCAACTCGTTCTTTCCTTTCTCTATCAACATTAGCGTATTTCTGAGCATCCTGAATCATGCGGTTAACTTCTGACTCACTCAAAGTCGAAGCGCCTTGAATAGTGATACTTTGTTCTCTGCCAGTTGTCCGATCTAGAGCTGTTACCTGTAAAATCCCATTAGCATCAATATCAAAGGATACTTGCACTTGAGGAATACCCCTTGGTGCTGGAGGAATGCCATACAGTTTAAACCGTCCCAATGACTTATTATCTGTGGCCATTTCCCTTTCACCCTGAACCACATTAATTTCTACGCTGTTTTGGTTATTTTCAGAAGTAGAAAAGATGTCAGAACGACGAACAGGAATAGTTGTATTGCGGGGGATGAGTTTTTTCATCACACCACCGATGGTTTCTAAGCCCATAGATAGGGGTGTGACATCTAACAGGAGAATATCTTTAAGTTCACCGGCAAGAATGCTGCCCTGAATAGCTGCACCGACAGCGACGACTTCATCAGGATTGACGTTTTCGCTGGGTTCAATGCCAATTAAATCTTGAACTAGCTGTTTGACCATAGGCATTCTGGTAGAACCACCAACTAATACGACTTCTTCAATATCTACAGGAGAAAGTCCGGCATCTTTTAACGCCCGTTTGACTGGTGTTCTGATTCTACTTAGTAAGTCTACACATAAACCTTCAAATTGCGATCGCGTCAGGCGAGTTTCTAGGTGTTTTGGTCCGTCCTCTGTGGCAGTAATGAAGGGTAAATTAATATCGGTGATACTGACAGCAGAAAGCTCAATTTTAGCCTTTTCTGCGGCTTCCATTAACCGTTGCAAAGCTTGGCGATCGCGTCTTAAGTCTACACCTTCTGCTTCTAAAAACTGTTCTGCCAACCAATCAACTACTTTTCTGTCAAAATCATTACCACCGAGTTGAGTATCTCCACTAGTAGATTTAACCTCAAATACGCCGTCACCTACTTCCAGAATAGACACATCAAAAGTTCCACCACCCAAGTCAAAGACGAGGATAGTTTCCATATCACCTCGATCTAATCCGTAAGCTAAAGATGCGGCTGTGGGTTCATTGAGAATCCGTAACACATCTAACCCAGCAATTCTGCCCGCGTCACGAGTAGCTTGGCGTTGGGAATCATTAAAATAAGCCGGAACAGTAATTACAGCCCCGGTAACAGGTTCACCTAAATAACGACTAGCATCATCAGCTAACTTCTTCAACACCATTGCGGAAATTTCCTCTGGGGAAAATTCCTTATTCAGCCGAGGACAAGCAACTTTAATATTGCCAATTTCATCTTTACGGATAGTGTAAGGTACGCGCTTAGAATCTGAGTTTAATTCGCCATACTTGCGCCCAATAAAGCGTTTCACCGCAAAAAAGGTGTTTTGGGGATTCAAGACGGTTTGCCGTCTGGCCATTTGTCCAACTACCCTTTCACCTTCTTTACTAAAACCAACCACGGAGGGGGTTGTTCGCATTCCTTCTGCATTGGCAATCACCACCGGCTTGCCACCCTCCATGACGGCGACTACTGAGTTGGTTGTACCCAAGTCGATGCCAACTACCTTGCCCATGCGTTACTTGTCTCCTGTTGCGTGTTTTATAAATTTATTATGATAGAATAAGACTGCTTTTAGCTTGGCGCTAAATCAGGTCAACAATCCAATAATATAATAGTCATCATTAAATTAAGAATTATAGGCATTTTAGCAACAGCAGCGCTACTTGCTAAACTAGGATAGCATTTTAAGTCATTGGTCACTTGCTAGTGAAAAAGGTAAATAATAATCTTTATTATTGCCTACTCTCTTCCCACTAGAAGAATATAGATTAATTGAACCACGTTCGCGGAGCGTCCCGTCAGGGATAGGCGCGAAGGACACGAAGGAAGAAGGAAGGGAGTATTACCTTTATTCATGTTGAACTTAAAACAACGGTTACAGAATCATCTTCAGGAAGTAGCAAGAGAACGCAATCCCTATATGGATAGTGCGGCGCATTTCTTTGTGCAAGAATACATTCGCCAGCAATTAGGACAATGGGGAAGTGTGGAAATCCACACCTTTGAAGTTAGAGGTAAAAGTTGTAAAAACCTGATTTTAAATTTACCTGGTTCAGTCGAAAACCAAAAGGCAGATTTACCACCTGTTTTAATTGGCGCTCACTATGATGGTGTCGTGGGGACAGTCGCAGCGGATGATAATGCGACGGGTGTGGCGGTTTTATTGGAATTTGCCCGAAGTTTTGCCGAAAACCCCGCGAGATATCCTTTGCGACTGGTGGCTTTTGATATGGAAGAATATGGATTGCTGGGTAGTGCTGATTATGCGGCTTTGTTGCGCGAACAAAAGCAACCTCTTCGTTTGATGATCTCTTTGGAAATGTTGGGGTATCGAGATTTTACTCCTGGTTCTCAGAAATATCCGTTTCCTCTCCAATTCTTTTACCCAAATCGTGGTGATTTTATGGCTTTGATTGGCAATTGGCGGACTTTGGGTGATTTAATGAGTTTAAGTGGCAGTATTCAGAAAGCTGGTATTAATAGTCAATGGCTACCTGCACCAAATCGGGGTTTATTAGTTCCCCAAACTCGCTTAAGTGATCATGCACCTTTTTGGGATCAAGGTTATCCAGCAATTATGGTGACTGATACGGCGTTTATGCGGAATCCTCATTATCACAAACCCAGTGATACTATTGCGACTTTGGATTTAGATTTTCTGACGGGTGTATGTGAGGGTTTGGAAATGGGAATTAGGAGATTGTAAATTAACATGATTGTCTGATAGCGTAGCGTGGCGCAAGCCATATCAGGATATCCACCGATTTAAGGATTAACATGGGATCGGACTTAACACCTATTACTCAAAACAGAGTCAGATCAGAAGTAATTAATTTAACAGTGCGTAGTTTCAATTACGCACCTGAAACAAGCGATCGCTATCTCCAAAGGCTAAACAAATCAGATTTGACAAGGAAAATAATCTATGGATTTTTCGTCTTTTATTAAGAAGCTTGATCCAACACCAGCACTTCAAAGAAATGAGACCTCAATCTTAAAAGGAATTGCTGTAAGTGCTGCTATTATTGGATCTTGTGGTGCTGTAGCCCCAGCGATAGCTGCGGGCATTGCGGCTACGGCTGCTGATGCAGCTAATAAACAATAGATTCGGTAAATACCCATTTATAATGGGTATTACTAACAATACCTTAGCCGAAATAAGAGCCTTGATCATTTTTGGCAATACTGGCAAAACTGAGCATAAATAAGCGTTTCTATAAAAAGGTAGTTTGAAATCTAAAACCCTTATTCTGCTGTCAATACGTTAAAAAATACTTGTGGGAAACCAGAAAAGGAATTTTTAGAACTGATAGTTTTTGCCAAGCCGAACGAGAAATGGGAATCAATGGTTAAGGCATCATCATTTTACCCTCGTAATTTGGCTAAGGTGTTGCTATTTATCTCAGGATTTATGCAAAATACAGGTGTATCTATTACCAAAAATCCACATTTAGCATCGCTTCAATATCACGACTAAATGGCCATGTATCAGGAAATTCAAACTGTGGATAACCTCTACGCACAATTTTGAGGGTATCTTCATAAGCTGCATCAAACACTTTGCTAAAATAAGGCTTAAGGCTGGGTGAATCCTTTAGTAAATCTCTAATTTCAATCCTTTGTTTAATGATTGATTCTAACCAACCACGATAACAATCAGGCATATTTACATAATTCCGTTTAAGAATATGTTCCAAAAGTTCCCTGAGTCTACTTTCCAATTCACGTTTGTCTGAGCGCCCCAAACTTTCTATCTCCTCAATGAGATTATCAAAATCCAGTCCATCTATATCCCTAATTCGTAACTTTTGGACGATATCTTCAATCCAGAGTACATAATCTTGTTCATATAAAGATACTGCAATCTGTGTCTCTATCATTGCTTTATCTCTCTACTGTTATCTAATTCAACCTTACAGCAATTTTAATCTCTCTGAGCCGGGAACGTGAGATAAAAAATGTAAAAATAGAAAGAACATCCAAAATTATCAACATGGCTCCATTACCAGATTACCGTCCCAAACAAATGTCCCTGGGTCCCCTAGAAGCCGAAATCCTCAGCATTGTCTGGGAACTGAGTTCAGCTACCGTCAAAGATATCCATGATCGCATTCTTGCCGATCCTAACCGCGAATTAGCTTATACTTCCGTTACCACCGTTCTCCGTCGTCTCACGGAAAAAGGTTGGTTAGCTTGCGATAAACACAGGAAAGCCTTTTATTGGCGGCCATTATTAACAAAGCAACAAGCTGATGTAATTAAGGCACATGATCAACTACAGCGTTTTTTAGCAGTAGGAAATCCTGATGTGATTGCTGCCTTTGCTGATAGTTTAGATCAAGTAGCTAGTGATCAAATAAGTGCGATCGCTCAACGTATTCAAGCCGCACGGGAAGCCAGAGGAGAAAAATAGAATTATGCATCTACTCATGATTTTTACCGCTGTAATCATCGCTTGCTGGTTACGATTCTCTGGCAGTATACCCACAGGAAATTGGCATTTACGATGGCAAAAAACGCTATTTTTATTCCTCTTTCCCCCCTTACTCATATTCATGACAGTCACCTCTGTAGTCTGCATGGGTACACAAGGAAAAATGGGCGGAATGTATACTGATTCTTCCAGTTATCTCCTAGCATTAATTTTCTTAGGATTTTTTAATATTTTAGGGATTAAACTGGCTTTTCAGGGTTGGAAGTCAATCAAATCTGCCCATGAATGTCCCCAAATAAATCTAGCTGGTAAACAAGCCCGACTTCTAGAAACAGAGGCTTTATTTGCCGGACAAATGGGTTTTTGGCAACCTGAATTAGTCGTTAGTCAAGGACTATTACAAATCCTCTCTCCAGTCCATCTAGAAAGTGTTTTAGCACACGAACAAGGGCATTATCATTATAGGGATACATTCTGGTTTTTTTGGCTGGGTTGGATGCGTGCTTGTACGGCTTGGTTGCCAAATACAGAACCTTTATGGCAAGAATTGTTAGTTTTGCGAGAATTACGGGCTGATAGTTATGCCGCATCTCAAGTAGATCCTTTAGTATTAGCAGAATCTTTGCTTTTGGTAGTTAGTAATAGCCCTATGAAATCAGATATTTGTTGTGCTGCTTTGGGTTCAGGCGATCGCTTGGAACAAAGAATAGAAGCTTTATTAACGCCGTCTGAACCAATATCAAAAGCACAATTGCAATCTTGGCATATTTTTCTATTGGCGTTTCTACCCTTGATTACAGTCGTATTTCATACTTGAATTATTTCCCATCCTCCCTATTTTATGCTATTTTATGGAGGACAGGGAAAAGGTAAAAGTCACCAGGAAAACTCCACAAAAAAATAATCCAATTTTGTGGGATGGGCATCTTGCCCGTCCTTGTATTATTAGCAGGCAAGATGCCCGCACCACAAGAAATTTTAGGATATTTTTTTAATTGGAAGTCTCCAAAATTGCATTAAAACCGGAATGTAGTGCGGAGAACTCCTGTATAAAGGGTGTTGTTATTACTGTTATGTTCTGGGTTGAAGATGACAATTAAACCAGGAGTAATCGAAAGGTTATTATTAACTTGGTAACGATATAATGCTTCTAGATGTAAGGAAGTATCACTATCTATGCGGCGATTACTGATAGGAGTCAGAACCGCTGGTCCAAAATCATTACTTGTAACTTTCGGTGGTTGACCAATAATTATCCCACCCAAATTACCTTTTTTACCTAAATCGGGGAAAGCTAAGTTAACAGACCAATTCCAAATATCTGCTTTATCTCCCCTATTCACATTAGCACCAGAACTATTTTCAGCCATCGCTTGCGTATATCCCACCCAACCACCAAATGCCAGTTTGGGATGAACACGATAGCTGGTTTCTAGTCCGTAATGATTAGCTGTAGTATTGATAGTAGCTCCAAATGGACTATTTGCAAAAGCACTACCATAGCCGCCCGAAACTGTCACATCACCATCATTATTAGCACCTCTGAGATAAGAGTGTGCATAAGTCAAACCAAGGGTTAAATTACTATTAGGTTGGAATGCTAATTGCGTTAATGCACCATAACTACCATCAAATAAGCCTTTTCCCGCACTTGGATCGCTACCTCTTCTAGCCAGATAACCCCCAGACCAGGTAATTTTATCACTTAATTTGAAGACAGCACTTACACCCGAACCTGTGTTACTTGCCGAACTGGTATTACTAGCACGGTAGATAGGAGAAAAGCGACCAAACCTTGACAGCGAACCGATAGGAGTTGAAGATAATAAAGGGTTAATAGTGTTGAAGTTGTCGTAAAATTCACCACCAATGGCATCAACAATCACATTAATTTTATCTCCTACCGGAAACCGATAATACAATTTGCCCATTTGGACAGTGTTGGTAGTATCGTTGGTAGTATCCCAGGATGTCCGAGTCATATTCGTACCGCTGACTGGTGAGTTAAAAGCGGTGGAGTTGTTTGCTTCTAAACGGGTAAACAATTGGTCTTTACCTGTGAAGCTAGTAACCAAATTTAGACGGATGCGGTCGCTAAATGTTGTATTATCTTGGAGTTTACGTCCTCCTGATGCTGTATATTGTGCATCCTTAACAGCTTCTCGACTAGCTGCGGGGGCTGCATTAATTGTCCTCCAACGGTCAGAGTCTAACGCCCTATCTCCACCAAACACACCCCCAAGAGCAAAAATTACTTCCCCACTTAACTTAGTAGTAGTAGAAAACTCTTGACTTTCTAGTACAGCAATTCGACTTTCAAAGCCATCTATTCTGCCTCGTATTTCTACTAATCCATCAGCAAATTCTTGTTGCAGTTTTTGCAGAGTGTCTAAATCTTCCTTTTTCACCAGATCAGCCGTACTGGTGGCAATCAATTCCTGAACCCTATTCAAACAGGCATTTAAACCCGCTGCAAATTCATAGCGAGTCATAGCTCGATTGCCTCGGAAACTGCCATTTGGGTATCCCGCAATACAACCATAGCGTTCAACCAAAGATTGTAAAGCCTGAAAAGCCCAATCTGTCGGTTGCACATCTGAAAGTTGGGAAACAGATGTTACCTGCTCTATTTCCGAGTTAGAATTTTGCTGAGTTTCAGAAACTATACCGTCTTTCACCTGCAAATTAGTGAGCTTGGCATCAATTTCTATAGCCTTAGCTGTAATTGTATTAACTGCAATCAATAACGGAGTAATCCACAGTGAATTTCGTAGAAAAGTAGACATTTACCTCACACCTCAAATCTTTAATACCAACTTAACAGGTACATACTAATACCAATTAACTTGGTATTTTGTAGCAAAGACTACAAATTTTTCGTAGTTGGTAAAATTTGGTTTTTAGCAGTTTTTAATTGTTTTCAAGGCATTTTAAGTTCATCGTAGGCTGGATAGTTTAAATAAATATATTTATTATTCTAACGATAAATTTACCAGTTATATTGGTAAATATTATGGTAATCTTGGTAAAAGTATACCGAGCGTCAGTTCCATGAATAAAAATTTCTCTCAGTCCAATTTGCCAATCAAAAGAAGAAAGCTACTAGTTTTAATAGCGACAGCATTAGCTACTTTACTACTGGTTATTGGCGTACCAATCCTGACTTCTTCCCCTGTCGCAGCACAATCCAATACCAGCTTACTCATATCCGCCGCTGCTAGTTTAAAAGAGGCACTAGAAGAAATTAAACCCCTCTACCAACAAAGTAAAGCAAACGTCAATATTAGTTATAACTTTGGTAGTTCCGGTGCATTACAGCAACAAATCGAACAAGGTGCGCCAGCGGATATTTTTATATCTGCGGCTAAAAAACAAATAGATGCTTTAGAACAAAAAGGACTTTTAGTTGCAGGGACTCGGAATATCATTGCTAAAAATAGACTAGTTTTGGTAATACCTAAAAATATTGTTGGTATAACTAGTTTCTACAGTCTCAAAGATGCCAAAGTTAAAAAAATTGCTATTGGTGAACCGAGAAGTGTACCCGCAGGACAATATGCTCAACAAGTATTAGAAAAGTTGAAAATTTGGGGAGAAATTAAATCAAAACTGGTTTTTGCTAATAACGTGCGTCAAGTTTTAGCATCTGTAGAAAGTGGAAATGCTGATGCAGGTTTAGTTTATATAACTGATGCCAAAATCTCTGATAAAATAAAAGTTGTTGTTACAGCCGATGAAAAATACCACTCTCCCATTATTTATCCATTAGCAGTTATTAAACGTAGTAAAAATGTTGATGCTGCTAAAGAATTCTCCCAATTTTTATCTAGTAATCAAGCTAAGGCTGTATTCAAGAAATATGGGTTTATTTTGCCTTAGTCATAGGTGAAATTTCAGATCCCCGACTTCTAGCAATAAATCATCATTTATTTAGAGGATTAAATAAAGAAGTCGGGGATCTTACTCACGATTTAATAATGGATTTTAAATAAAAATTAAAATTTATTAATTAAACCATCCTTTATAAGCAGATATTTCACTAACTCCAATTTCCCAAGGTGTACCTTTATCAATAGGAGGACACAAACGGATGATTGCCTGATGAGAAAACAATTTTAACTTTTTAGCAATATTAGGAATAGCATAGAATATATGCCAATACATTTCTCGATTAGGACAAACAATAATTAAGCTAAAATAGCTAGAATTGGTAATTACATACCAATGACACTTTGATAATAAAGCTTGAAGAATACGACCACAATTTATATAAAAATGTTTGGCAATAACTTCTTCTAAATCTCTGATTAGCATTTGATCAATTTGTGTAATCCGAGATGGAGGTAAATCATCTGGAGACAGAGAATATGGATTCATGGCTGATAAAGTAGGAAAGGAAGTTTGGTCAAGTTTTGTATAGCAGATAAAAGGGAATGAGAAACTCAGAAGAATTTACCATTCCCTAACAACCAACCAATAGAAACAGGAAACTAAACTATATAAAGTTATTTATGAATCAGCTACACAAGGGAGATAATGGCGAGGAAAGTGGACTGAAATAGTCCACCATCTACCTATTAATAGAAGCTGCTATTGCTTCTTTATTCAGAGAAAGTGAGTGCTTCTAGTTTTTACCGCCAGAAACAATTTCCACATCACCTTTTTTCAGTGCTTCTAGTGCTTCTCCTTCAGCGTCTTCTTGCTTTTTAGTAGCGTCCGCTTGAGCATTAACAGCACTTGTTAATTTAGCAGCATTTTCTTCACTTTCCAAAATACCAAATTCAATCAACAAATCTTCTAGCTCGTCCATTTCAATAGGTGTAGGAACGGCGAAATTGGTATTTTTGATAATCTTGTCAGCTAATGTCCGGTATTCATTAGCTTGGTTACTATCAGGTGCGTACTCATTAACAGTCATGCGGCGTAATTCTGCGTGTTGCACGATATTGTCACGAGGGACAAAGTGAATCATTTGGGTACTTAATCTAGCTGCCAATGTGCTAATCAGTTCGTCCTCTCGGTCAGTATTCCGACTATTACAAATCAAGCCACCCAAGCGCACACCGCCAGTGTGAGCATATTTGAGAACACCGCGAGCAATGTTATTAGCCGCAAACATCGCCATCATTTCCCCAGAGGTAACAATGTAGATTTCTTGAGCTTTTCCCTCCCGAATTGGCATGGCGAAACCACCACACACAACGTCCCCTAATACGTCGTAAGATACAAAATCTACATCTTGGTATGCACCGTTTTCTTCCAAGAAATTGATAGCAGTAATGATACCCCGACCAGCGCAACCTACACCAGGTTCAGGTCCACCAGATTCCACACATCTAATACCCCGAAAACCTGTAATTACCACTTCTTCTAGTTCCAAATCTTCCACTGAACCTCGTTCCGCAGCCAAGTGCAGCACGGTAGTTTGGGCTTTACAGTGGAGAATCAACCGAGTAGAATCAGCTTTAGGATCACATCCGACAATCAAGATGCGTTGACCAACTTCCGCCATAGCAGCCAAAGTATTTTGGGAGGTAGTAGATTTACCGATACCACCTTTACCATAGAAAGCGATTTGTCTAATTTTTGGGTCCGACATAATATCTCCTATTTAGTGAGTTTGTGATCATGAAAAGTGAGGGCGTGGAGAACTTCGCAGGAGGTGCGCGTTCCACCGCAAACAGGTGAAAAATCGTGAACATATTGACAGTTTTGGGAAATTTTTATTGGTTATTCAAACCAAGAACTAATAAGTAAAGACGAGTTGAACTATCCCAACACGAGTTAACCCGTCCTTACAAACTCTTACTTTTGCGCCTTTGCGCCTTTGCATGAGAAGATCATAGAAAACCTAAACAGTAGCGACAACTTCCCCAATTTTGCTAATATCATAGCCGCCGAGAATTTGTAATTGAGAGTGAACTAGAGGATGTCCCAAGGTACTTAATAATTGCTGTACTGGTGTTTCTTCCAAATATTCCTTGAGAATTACTAAGTCGTATCGTGATTGACGTAAAGGGATAAATCCTAACCCAAAAGCTGCGGCTACGGATGCCGTACTAATACCTGCGTCTGCAAATCCAGAAGCTATGGTTTGAGCAACATCTTGATGACTGGTAATGATATGATCAAAGCCTGAAAGATCATGAGATGAAACTTGTTCCTTTTCTAAAGTTTGTTCTAAAAGTAAACGACTACCAGAACCTACTTCTCGGTTAACAATAGTTGCTCCCATTTTCACCAAATCGCTTAAACTGCTGATTCCCTGGGGATTACCAGATTTTACCATCAGTCCCTCTTCCCAAACTCCGAGAGTAATGAGGACGGCTTCTCTTCCAGCCAAAGCCTCGCGGACAAATGGAGTATTATACTCTCCAGTTTTTGGATCATATAGGTGCATTCCGGCAATGTGGGCTTCACCTCTGCATAGACTTTGCAATGCAGACATACTATTGGCAAAGTTATATTGCACCCGCAATTGAGGATGCCAACGTTCGGTAGCTCTAGCCCAAAGAGAAATCACAGGGGAACATCCAGTAATAACGACGGTGTTATAAAGCGGGTCCATATTATCGTCGAGGAGTCGGACACGCAATTTATCTGTGTTACTCTGTCTGTGAGCCTCACCGTCAGCGGGAATCATGTCTTGGCGAAAGGCATCTTTACCAATTAAGGGATAAGCTATCCATTGACCTCCTACCCGTGCTAGACTAACTCTTAGTTGTTGGACATCACCAACAGGTTTGGCAATAACGGCTTCAATTGCTGGTAAATCTCGCTCTAGCCAGAATAGATGCTCAACTTGACAGCCTAATGCTTTAGCTAGACGCAGTGTAATCTCAACTGAGGGAGCATATTGTCCCGACTCTACACCACTAATAGTTTGACGAGTTACACCCGCTATGTTTGCCAAGTCTTGTTGACTCATGGCTAACCGGGTTCTAATTGACTTCAAGTTATTACGGAGGCTACTATCCTGCTTCATTGGCTTTATCTGTTGGTTTTTGAAAGCCGCAGCGGATTTAACTAAAAATCGGCCAAGGCAAAAGCACGGTTAATATATATCATTTCTGTTTGGATGATTTTTGTGCTTTCGCTCTCTTGATTCCCCATATAAAAACAATATCACAACATTTAGCTATTTTGCTTGCTATTCGCAAAATATTTTGCAAAAAAGTAATTTTTATTTGGTTGGTAATGGCTGTAATATTTGCAAATAAACGCTTTTCAGGATTTGAAATTAGCTGAAAATTTATGTATTTACAATTAATTTGGTAAATAGTAGTAAAAAATACAGTTTTCTCCAGAAAATTCGGTTTTGATGACTTCTATAACGCACCGTTAACAATGAAGAGTTTTTAGGTGCAATTGAAGGAATTTTCCACAATTATTGTCTGATAGCGTAGCCATATCAAGATTTACAGAATTTAAGGATTTACAGGATTATTCCCTATTTCTTATTCTCTATTCCCGATTATCTATTCTTATGACTAAACCATATCTATCTCCAGATGATTTGCCTTCTTCTAAAACCATAAAAATCAGTGAACTATTACTTTGTCAGTTGGAAGAAGTAACTAAACAGAGATTTTTTATAGCGTGTAATAGTAGAGTACGCATTTCATTATCTAGTTGTCATTGGTATTTCAAAATCAATAGCGGTATTTTGATCTTAATCATGGTTTGTAATGATATTGAAAGTTACCAGAATATTATGACTACTGTTCCTTATTTTGCCCAAACATTAAAACGATTTGCCAACCAGGCAAAGATGAGCATTATTTCACCAGTTAATAATGGTATTCCCTGGATGGTAAATATATCTGACATCTTACTAGAAGATGATGTTCCTGATAGATGAAAAGACCAGTATTGATAATTACTTTGGTATTTTTAGTAATTATATTTGTTTTGTAAAAGTCAGAAAGAGCAAATTTCCACTGAACTAAAATTTGCATCTCCTAAAATCTATGTAGAGACGTTCCATGGAACGTCTCTACATTATTAGAACGTCTCTACATTATTAGAACGTCTCTACATTATTAGAAAGTCTCTACATTATTAGAACGTCTCTACATTATTAGACACAACCAAATACTCTAGTCAATAGCAATTATTACATCAGTTGATTTAACGATAGCATATACTTCTTTACCTTCAACAAGGTTGAGATTTTCTGCTGATGATTTAGTAATGATTGATGTTACTTCTATACCTGGTCCAATTTCTACTGTTACTTCTGTATTCACAGAACCAACGGCAATTTGTTTTACGATCCCTTTAAGAGCATTACGCGCACTAACTTGCATTTTCAATTTTCCTGTAAAATTTTAATCATACATGACAAATAATCACAGTATCAAATAAATTCACAACGTTTAAGATTTTTACCAAAATTTTTGGTAGTACTGTCCTGAAATATTTCTATTTAAAGGTATAATACCAACTAAGTTGACCTAACTCAATTTAACTATGTAGTCAAACCTGAAAAACTATGCCACAGGATTTATCACCGCTTTGGATATCTCTCAAAACAGCTTTACTAGCAACGTTTATCACTTTCTTTTTGGGGATATCTGCTGCTTATTGGATGTTGGGATATCGCGGTAAAGGGAAATCTTTAATTGAGGGGATATTTGTTGCACCGTTGATTTTACCACCTACTGTGGTGGGATTTTTACTGCTGCTATTTTTTGGTAAAAATGGTCCGGTTGGTAAACTGCTAGAACCTTTTGATACCACAATTGTGTTTACTTGGTATGGTGCAGCGATCGCTGCTACAATAGTTTCCTTCCCATTGATGTATAAAACTGCATTGGGAGCTTTTAGTCAAATTGATGCCAATCTTTTACGAGTAGCGAGAACATTAGGTGCTAAAGAATTCACAATTTTTTGGCGGATTAGTTTACCCCTAGCATTTCCTGGGATTGTAGCTGCCACTACCTTAGCTTTCGCGCGGGCTTTAGGTGAATTTGGAGCAACTTTGATGTTAGCAGGTAATATCCCTGGACAAACTCAAACAATGCCAATGGCAATATATTTTGCTGTGGAAGCTGGGGCAATGAATGAAGCTTGGTTTTGGTCAATTGCAATTATGATTATTTCCCTTTCAGGAATTATTGTAGCTAATTTTTGGCAGGAATTTCAAGATAAATTTAGACGCACAAAAACACTACTTAAGCCAATAGAATTAGGAAATAAATCTTCTTCTTTATTAGTAGATTCCTGGCCATCTGGCTTATTTTTAAATATTGAAAAAAGATTAGCTAATTTTCATTTACAAGTTGGCTTTAATACTGATGATCAACCGTTGGGATTATTGGGAGGTTCTGGCGCAGGAAAAAGTATGATTTTGCGTTGTATTTCTGGTATAGAAACACCAAATAAAGGAAGGATAGTTTTAAATGATCGGGTATTGTTTGACTCGGAAAAGAAAATTAATCTGCCTATTCATCAACGCCGAATTGGTTTTTTATTCCAAAACTATGCTTTATTTCCACATATTACTGTAGCGGAAAATATCGCTTTTGGTATCCCCAAATCTGTAAACGTTAAAGAAGAGGTAGAAAAGCAATTAATAACGATGCAATTACAAGGATTTGGCGATCGCTATCCGCATCAACTTTCCGGGGGACAACAGCAACGAGTAGCATTAGCTAGGGCTTTGGCCAGCAAACCAGAAGCATTACTTTTAGATGAACCATTTTCTGCTTTGGATACACACCTCCGCAGTCAATTAGAACAACAAGTTACAGAAATTCTCTGTGATTATTCCGGTGTAACTTTGTTTGTGACTCATAATATGGAAGAAGCCTATCGGCTATGTCCCAATCTGTTAGTATTAGAACAGGGAAAAGAAGCTCATCATGGTTCTAAATATGAGATTTTTCAACATCCTGCAAGTATGAATGTCGCTCAACTTACTGGTTGTAAAAACTTTTCTCGTGCTAATCCTTTATCTTCCCAGCGGATAGAAGCAATTGATTGGGGTTGTACTCTGCAAGTGAGAGAAAAAATTCCTTCAGCATTATCTCATGTTGGTATTCGCGCTCATCATTTAATTTTCACCAAAGATCCTGATCAAGTAAATACCTTTCCCTGTTATTTAGTGCGTACCAGTGAAACACCGCACCGCATGACGGTATTTCTCAAACTACATTCTGCTGGCAATCATCCCCATGATTACCACTTACAAGGGGAAATTTATAAAGAAAAATGGGTAAATATTCAAGATCAACCTTTTCCTTGGTATGTGCAGTTAGAACCTTCGCGGTTACTATTAATGAAGTAAAAAACCATATTTTAACAATTCAAACTTAATATAGGAATCATAAATGATATTGGAAAAATTTTAAGTAGGGTGGGCATTGCCCACCAGATAAGGGTCTTGGTGGGCAATGCCCACCCTACGTATATTTCAGAAATCAAATATTAGTCCTATATTAAGAAATATTAAGGTCACAGCACATTTCATCTTGATTTCATATTTCCATGAAAAACTAGAATTATAGTTAAACGAATAACTAGAACAGTTAGGTTTAATAAAGTTTGTATTAGATATTCATACTCTCAAATAGGTGAAATAATGAAAAGCAAAAATTTGATTTATGGACTAATTGGATTAGTGAGTAGTAGTGCTGTTAGTGGCTTATTAATCATTAATAGTACACAAGCCCAAAGTCCTAATTCTGAACACAATTCTCATCATCCATCTCCACAAACAAATCCTCCCCAAAAAGGGATGATGACTCACACAGATCAGCATTTTATAGAAATGATGATTCCCCATCATCAAAGTGCTATAGAAATGGCTGATTTAGCATTAAATCAAGCTAAACGCCCAGAAATTAAGAACCTAGCAATTGCCATTCAAAAAGATCAAAAACGCGAAATTGAGCAAATGCAAACTTGGTACAAAAAATGGTACGGAAAAGATGTACCTGCAACAGCTATGACTCATGAAGGAATGATGTCAAGCCAGGAAAATATGTGTCAAAAAATGAATCCAGATATGATGAAAATGCCCATGAATGGGAAGATGAAGTGCATGAATATGGATTTAGAAACATTAAAAAATGCACCAGATTTTGACAAAGAATTTATCCGGCAGATGATTCCTCATCATCAAAGTGCTGTAAAGATGTCAGAGATGATTGCTAAAAAAACCACCAAACCAGAAATCCGTAATTTAGCTAAGTCTATTATTAAAAATCAAACTGCGGAAATAAAGCAGATGGAACAATGGTATCAAACTTGGTATCAGTCAAAACCACTTTAGATTTTTGGTGGGCATTGCCCACCCTACGAATATTTAATTTATGTATTAAAAAATATGCGTTTGTTATTAGTTGAAGATGAACATGATTTAGGAATTAGTATTCATAATGCTCTGACTAAACGTGATTATATAGTAGATTTAGTTGAAGATGGAGAAACAGCTTGGGATTATTTGAATACAATACCATCAAGATATGAGATTGCCATTTTAGATTGGATGTTACCAAAGTTGTCAGGATTGGAATTATGTAAAAGATTAAGAGCGCGGAAAAACTCATTACCAGTTATGCTATTAACAGCTAGAGATAGTATGAATGACCGTGTTACGGGTTTAGATGCGGGAGCAGATGATTATTTAGTTAAACCCTTTGGTATGGAAGAATTATTAGCAAGGGTAAGAGCATTACAAAGGAGAGTACCAAATTTCCAACCACCACAATTAGAAGTCGGTGGTTTAATGTTAAATTATGGGAATTTTTCAGTTGTAAATTTAGAGTTGGAAAATTCTCCACCAATTATCCTCACAGCTAAAGAATTTCAACTTTTAGAATATTTCATGCAGTATCCTCAACAAATATTAACTCATGAGCAAATTCGTGCCAGACTATGGGATTTTGAAAGTGATACTGTGAGTAATGTTGTGGCTGCACAAGTGAGATTATTAAGACGCAAGTTATCAGAATGTGGTTATCCTAAAACTATTGAAACTATTCGCGGTTTAGGTTATCGCTTTTGTGAATAATGCTGTTATTCACGCACTCTACTATAATAATTACTAATTAAATGAACCACGTTCGCGGAGCGTCCCGCAGGGATATAGACGCGAAGGACACGAAGGAAGAAAAGAGGAAGATAGGTAAGATTCCTAATAATTCACTCTTCAATAATTCTCGTTTAAAGTTAGCAATTACCTATGGTGGGGTCATGGGTTTAACTTTATTAATATGTGGTTGTATTGCTCATCTTGTTATGGTAAAGGCTTTTACTCGCGCAATTGATCGAGAATTAGAGATTTTTGGTAAGGTATTTGAGGATCAACTGAAATCAGAGTTAAAAATTCCTGGAGAGTTATCTATTAACACTCAGAAATCTTTACCAGGAATTTGTTTTGAAAAACAAACTTGTTTACCAATCAAATCAGAATCAGATTTACTAGGTTTATTAGCAGAAGGATATTATCTGAGATTTTTAACACCATCAGGAGAAGCAATTGCCGCAATTGGTAATCATCCAGATGAATTTCCTGATAATATTAACCTCTATCATTCCTATGATATCAAAAATCGCAATGGTGAACTATATCATTTACATTTAATGCCCTTGAAAATCAAAAATGATCAATTGTGGGGCTATTTGCAAGTAGGGCGATCTATACAACAATTAAATGATTATATGAATAGTTTACATTGGTTATTAGGATTGGGTGTTCCCTGTTCTATGATCATTATTGGTGGTGCAGGTTGGTGGTTAGCAGGTTTGGCTATGCGGCCAATTGAAAAATCTTATGCACAATTACAAAAATTTACTGCTGATGCAGCACATGAATTAAGAACTCCCATTACATCTTTACAAACAATTGTTGAAACAAATTCTATTCAACAAGAAACTAAACAAGCACTGGAAAGACAAATAATAAGATTAGTCACATTAACCCAGGATTTATTATTATTATCTAGATTAGAAAGTGGATCACAACAAGAAAAATGGCAAGAAATTTGTTTAAATGATTTAGTCGCAGATGTAGAAGAAGAATTAATCCCAATGGCTATGACTGCACAAGTTTTATTATCTAGTCATATTCCTAATCAAGCTTGTTTTTATATTCAAGGTAATGAAAATCAAATTTATCGGTTATTATTAAATTTAGTCAGCAATGGTATTAAATATACGCCCGTTGGTGGAGAAGTTAAAATTAATCTTGCAACCAATGATCATCAGGGTATCATAACTATTAAAGATACGGGAATTGGTATTCCTCTTGCTGATATTCCCCACATTTTTGATCGTTTTTATCGAGTTAATACAGATCGTTCTCGAAATAGTGGTGGTTCGGGGTTAGGTTTAGCGATCGCTTTAGCTATTACCCAAACTCATCAAGGAAGGTTAGAAGTACAAAGTCAAGTTGATCATGGCAGTACATTTACTGTCATTTTGCCCCTCATTTCCAAGGTAAACAAATAAATTCAACCAACAATAGATGCAATCTCCTTTTGTGGGTAGAGGAATAACGACTAGTTTTGTCTTTAATATTTGAAGCAATTTAGTCGCCACTAATAGGAGATACTTATGATTACTTGTCAGGATCTTCAGAAGTTACAATCTTTGACCAAAGTTCCGGCGCTTTCCATCTTGTTACCGACTCATCGGACATCACCCGATAATAAACAAGATCCGATTCAGGTAAAAAACCTCGTAGATGAGGCAACAAAGCGGCTGACCACAGAATTTACTAGCCGCGAGTTAGCACCCTTGTTGAAGCGGCTCGAAACCCTCGTTAGAGAAATTGACTATCCCCACACCCTAAATGGTTTGGCACTATACGTCAGCCATGACTTTGAAAAGCTTTATTACCTGCCTTTTCCTGTACCTGCGCGGGTTGTGATTGATCAAACCTTCGCAACACGAGATTTAGTCTATGGAAGGCATCGCCAACAGCGTTATTGGGTTTTGCTCTTGAGTCAGGCATCCACGCGTTTGTTAGCAGGAACAGGAGAGATCCTGGAGGAAGTTGAGGATGAAAATTTCCCCATGCAAATGACAGGCCCTGGCGCTACTACTCCCCTTCCCGCGGAAACTGATTCTAGCTATCGGGACGATAGGTATCGCCGATTTTTTCAGCAGGTAGACAGTGCATTGACGCTCTATCAAAATGAGCCATTACCATTGATTGTGGGAGGGGTTGATCGGCAAATATCCTTCTTTAGAGAGGTTTCTCAACATACTCAAGCGATCGCTGGTACATTGAGTGGCAATTTTGATCAAGCGACGATTCATGAACTGACCCCTCCAGTGTGGTCAATCGTGCAGTCCATTCGAGAGACGCAACAGGCTGAGGCACTTCAGGCATTGGATGAGGCAATGGGTACTCAAGGTGTCGTTTCTACCATTGGGGAAACGTGGCGATTCGCAAATGAAGGTCGAGGAAAATTGCTTTTGGTTGAAAAAAACTATCATGTACCAGCGATATTGGATGAAAACGGCAGATTTAAGTTAGTGGATCAACCAGGTGGTACAGAAGTGATGGATGATGCCGTTGATGAAATTATAGAAGTTGTCTTAGCTAAGGGAGGAAAAGTGGCTATTGTGGACGATGAAGTACTATCCATTCATCAACGAATTGCATTAATTTTGCGGTATTAATTGATAAGCTGTTGCCTATTTATTTTTCTGTGTCCTGAAGCTGCATAGAATAAAATGTCAAGACTAGTTGAACGCAGATAAACACAGATAAACACAGATAAATATGTATCAATCAATGGATTTCAGGATTCTTTTCAGCCTCAGATGAAATATGATCTTAGAAGTACAAAATTATGGTAAATAATAACAGTACATTTATTATGATTTTGCTACTTTTTTCCCAAGCAAACAAGTAATTTCCACTAACATAGATGTAATCATAGCGATAGCGGCAGCAGTTGCCCCATTCATGCCTTTATTAATAGCTAAACTGGCGATTATTAATAAAGTTCCAGTTCCTAACCAGGTAGATAGATTAACATGACCTGTACGATTTTCACTGACTAAAAAACCCTGAGTTGCATTTTGTAAAGCTACAAATAATGGCACAATTGTACAGATTAAAAGCACTGGTTTAATGCTGTTGGCTAAGGTAAGATCATTACCGATAAAACTTTGAACTATGCGATCGCCTATGGGTGTTACACTCATTAATAATAGTAAGGTAGAACAAGCTGAACCCACACTTACAGCGAAGATTAATAGTTGCTTATCGCTGACTTGATGACGATATTTAATCACCATTTGCTGTACCATGCGGGTAGAATTTGCTATTACTAGCACCAAACCCCACGCCGCAGACCAAGCCGCAATGGCAATTGTAGCATCTTGAGCGCGGGCAAGAATACTAATTAATATGGTTCTACCACCCCATACCACCATCATAGAATTAGCTAAGGGTAGATAGAATTTCCATACCTGTGCTAAATTGCTGGGTAAGTTAGGTTGTGTGACTATTTCCGGTGGTAATGTTGCACCTGAACGACGGGCAAAAATTGTTACAACTATTGCTTCAACTATCACCCCACTCATCAGACCAAATCCAGCAACTATACCACCAGATATATGTAATAAAAATCCGGTTGTGAGAACTAATGCTAATGTGAATAGTCTGCAAATGCTAGCTTTAGCTAAAGCATGAGACTGACCATGATAAATTAATAATCCTTGGAAATAACGCCGCCAAGCGATCGCAAATGGCCAACCGCCCATTAGTAATAATACTTGACTAACTGTAGTTAACATTGCTGGTGAAATACCCAACAAACTTACACCAACAAAATTAAATATAATCGGTAGTCCCAATAAACTGAGTAAAAAAGTCAGTCCTCCACCTACCAATAATGTAAACCGCCATAATGCTTTACGTGAATTGCTAGAAGCAGCTAAAGCATTAGCAGCGTGCAAAATCATAATAATCGGACTTTCAAAAAATATCGCCAAAGATTTAGCAATACCTACCGCTGCTATATTAATTTGAGCAGATGGAAGATGAGCTAATGTAGTGGTCAGCATTGGATCACCACAAGCCATAGTCACATCACTGAGGGATAAAGGCAGAAATTCCCGCCATAAAGTCCTTAAATTCACTGCTTGAGATTGGTTTTCTGGTAATTTCACTCTTGACTCCTACCGACAATATTCAATGGTACAGGTAGCAGGTTAGCAATTGCTTCTGTGAGATGTGAATTTTGGAGGATGTCAATATTTTGAGCAGCTAACCAATCGGTGTTGTAAACTGTTTCCATATATCTATCTCCCCTGTCAGGATTAAGTAGTAACATAGTTTGAGGTTTAGTAAATCTTTGGGCATCTGCTAAAGCGGCGGCGACAATTGCACCAGTGGAAGCACCTAAAAGCATTCCTTCCTGTTTAGCCAAAGCGTGACACACGGAAAACGCCAAACTATCATTAATGCTGTAAGCCGCATCTACCATTTGTGGGTCAAAATTGGGGGGAACGAAAGATAAACCTAGTCCAGTCATCTTGTAGGGGTGTCTGGGTGTACCAAAAATTACTGACCCAGCTACATCTACACCAATAATTCTAGTTTGGGGGTAATATTTTTTAAAGTAGCGACCAATACCCCCTAATTGTCCAGCCGTACTGACTCCAATAGCAATAGCGTCCGGCGCACCGCCAAAAGCTGTTTCAATCTCCCGCGCAGTCCACAAAGCATGAGCATCAGTATTACTAGGATTTTTATGTTGACAGGGATACCAAGAAGCAGGGATATTTGCGGCTAATTCCTCAGCTTTTACCATTCTTGCTACCTGCATTGAACCTTGAGCATCAGCCGCACTTAAAGGAACTTCTACCAGTTCTGCACCATAAGCATTTAGCATTCTTCGCATGGTTACAGGAGTTTTTGCATCAATAACAATCATTACTCTGTAACCTTTTGTTGCACCAACAATTGCTAACCCAATCCCAAAGTTGCCAGAACTAGATTCCACAATTGTACCACCGGGCAATAATAAACCTTGTTTTTCGGCTTCATTTACCAGATAAGCGGCATTTTTTTCTTTAATGCTACCACCAGGATTGCAAGATTCTAATTTTAAATATAGATGATGATGTTGACAAATTGGGTGAATTCGATTTAATCGGACAATAGGAACATTCCCTAATGCTTCTGTTACCGTTTCTAATAAAAGTGATGATGGTAAACTAGTTTTAAATGTTGGTTCTGGAGAGTAAGTAAGCATCATTATTATTAGCTAAATACTGTTCATCTCTCAAGATGCCAACCCTAGATGAAATTCAGATGAAATCAGCCTAACTTTCTGATATACTCCCTTTCTAGTATAAAATTACCTATCTTCTTCCTTCTTCCTTCTTCCCTCTTCCATCTTCCTTCGTGTTCTTCGTTCCTTCGTGGTTCATTTACATTTAATATTTTCGTTTAGAATTAAGAAAGAAAAAACCTAAAAATTGAGCCGTGACAGCAAACTCAACCGATATCTCAACTTCCGTTTTTCGACTGTCTCCCTTGATTAGAATTACTTTGTTAACTCTATATGTAGCTTTGACAGTCCCCTTACCATTTTTGGCAGAATTTACCAAAGCACCCACACCACCGGCATTATTATGGCTAGGAATTAGCATTGGTTTTGTGGGATTATATGCGGTGTTGACTGAAAGAGTAATTGTAGACAACCAAGGAATTCAGATTACTTACTCAGTTTGGGTTCCCCGCTTTTTTCGCAAAGGTTGGTCTTTATCTTGGTCAGATGTCAAAAGTTTAAAACCCCGCACGACTGGTCAAGGGGGGATAGTGTATTATTTCGTCAGTCACGACGGAAATGCCTATTTACTCCCCATGCGTATGGCTGGTTTTAATAGGTTTGTAAATTACGTACAAGCAAAAACAGGGATTGATACTACAGATGTCTTTCCTCTAGCACAACCTTGGATGTATGTGATTTTATTTTGTTGTACTCTATTACTCTTGCTGGTAGATGCTTGGACTATAAATACAGCAATTATTGGTAATTTGTAATTCATCCATCAAAGTAATTTTGTTTATTGTGGGGTAGGCTTCTAGTAGTCTGTCAAGGACTAATTGACGGGTAAATAAATTTTTCTTCTTCCTTCCTCCTTCTTTCTTCTTCCTTCGTGTTCTTCGTGTCTTCGTGGTTCATTTTTTCCTTATCCGTCAAAATTTATTTGACAGACTACTAGCCTGCCCATATTATATTAATTATGCTTACTTAATGCCGAATCATAAGCTTTAACTAACAAATCAATTCCCGTAATTGCTCCACCTACAACAACAGCATCAGCACCTAAATCTAAAGCTTTTTTAGCCATTTCTGGGGAAGAAATACCCCCTTCACAAATCACAAAGGTATCAAGATTTTCGATTATTTGGGTGAGTAATTCCCAACCCGGAGGAGAAAATTTTTGAGTTGACCCAGTGTAACCAAATAAAGTAGTTCCTACAATATCTACACCTAAACTAACCGCCAATTGTGCAGCTTCATAAGTATCTACATCTGCCATAACTGGCTTGTTTAATTGTTGATGAATTAGGGTGATAATATCTGCTAATTGTTCATTACAGGGACGGTTTCTAATAGTAGCATCTATAGCAATAATATCTGCACCTGCCTCAGCCACAGCCACAGCATGATGAAACTGTGGTGTAATGTAAACATCAGAACCAGTTATTATTTGTTTCCACAGTCCAATAATAGGAACTTGGACTTTTTTCCGCACAGCTTGGATATGAATGGGCGTATCAATTCTCACAGCTACAGCCCCATTATTAACTGCGGCTTGTGCCATTGCAGCAATTATATAAGGATCATGTAATGGAGAATTTATAGGCGCTTGACAGGAAACAATTAATCCTTTTGGTAAATTATTCATGTTTGATATCCTCTAAAAGTTGTAATGAAATACTGTCAGTTATCCTTTATTTCTTGAATAATTCTTAATAATTCAGTTGGACTATAAATAGGCAAACTAGCAGTTTTAAAATCCTTGCTATTTCGAGTTACAAAACCATCAACATCCGCATAAATGCCTGAATGATATAAAACACCATCCTCAAAATCAGAAAAATCTGAATTTATCGCCGCTTTCAATATCACATCATTAACCTCTGCAATCGCAAATAAATTAAGCAATTGATTAATAGAAACCTTGGCTGACTGCTTTCCTATTGATTTAGTTAACAAATAATCAATCGTAGTTATTGTTGTCGCACAAAGATAACCCTGAATAATTTGCTTCTCAACAGCATTAAATAAATTAATAGAGAAATTAACGAAAGGCTCACGCTCTAGCAAAATATCAAGAACAATATTTGTATCAAATACAATTTTCAAAGATACTTCTCCTCTAAATGTTTTTTATAGTCTGCTACATCAACATGAGAACCTTTCAATATACCAACTAAAGATCGCGTAATTGGCAAAATTTCATCATTGCTAGTTTGGTGTAACAATTCTCTCTGTTCAACTAATAAATCATGGGTGACTCGTCTGCTTTGCTCTTCTAATAATATTTTTTCCACAGCTTTCTGTACTAATAGCTGCATATCAGGCATTTCCAAAAGTTGTTTTCCCAACTCATCAGGTAACTCAATTTTAACTTGCATAAAATCCTCCATTAAAACGGCGGTTTAATTCTTAATTCTTCACAGAATAATGAAATTATAGCATCTGTGACCTGACAATAAATTTATTTATTGCCTCATTTAATGCTAACGTAAAAAAGCCAAAGTTTTAAACTGAAAATTTCCATTATTAATTACTAATTATGCACCGAATTAGCGCCACACCAGGCGGATTAAATCAGTCAGAAGGTTTATTTTTTCTCGAACAAACTACCGCCCCTTTCATATTGATTACAGCAGCGGATACTGATATTCAAACCCTAGCGGCTGTAGTTCCCAAATTACCTAACCAATTCCCTGAATTAAGAGTAGCTAATCTGTTACAACTACAGCAACAAATAAGTATAGATGATTATGCTGAAAAAGTTTTAGAATCTGCTCAAGTAATTGTGCTTCGTCTCATAGGAGGAAGTTCTTACTGGGCTTATGGCTTAGAAGTTGTCCAGGAAATTGTACAACGTAATGGCACAAACTTAATTGTTATGCCAGGAGATGACGGACTTGATCTTGATTTAATTTCTAAATCTACACTTTCTCAAGAAATTGTTAAAAAAATTTGGCAATACTTTCAACAAGGTGGCGTAGAAAATTTCCTCAACGCGTTGCAATTTATTACTGATACAGCCCTATCAACAGCCTTTAATCCTCCACCACCACAATCAGTTCCCCGCGTGGGATTGTACGAATGGAAGGAGGAGTCAGGAGTCAGGAGTCAGGAGTCAGGAGTCAGGAGCCAGGAGAAGGAAGAAGGAAGAAGAAAGAAGGAAGAAGGAAATTATTTCTCACCTACTTTTCCTGAGCCCAAAGTTGGAATTTTATTTTATCGCGCTCATTATTTATCAGGAAATACTAAAGTTATTGATGCTTTATGTACAGATCTAAGAGAGAAAAAATTACAACCTGTGCCAGTTTTTGTTTCTTCATTGCGTGAACCTGGTGTTACTGAAAAACTGTATGAATTGTTTTTAGCCAAAGATGATGATCATCTTAGTTTATTGATGAATACTACTAGTTTTTCCCTAGCAAGTTTAGAAACAGAAACACCGCAAACTGAAATTTGGGAAAAGTTAAATGTTCCTGTTTTGCAAGTAATTCTTTGTGCCAGTTCTGTTGAACAATGGGAATCACAATTAGAAGGTTTAACACCCCGTGATATGGCTATAAATGTGGCATTACCAGAAGTAGACGGGCGAATTATTAGCCGGGCTGTGTCCTTCAAAACTTTGCAAACTCGTAATCATAAACTAGAAACTGATGTGGTAGTTTATGAACCCGTGAGCGATCGCATTGAATTTGTTACCCAACTGGCTGCAAATTGGGTACGATTGCGGGTGAAACCACCCCAAGAACGCCGCATAGCTCTAATTTTAGCAAATTACCCCAACACAAACGGTCGCCTTGCCAACGGCGTAGGATTGGACACTCCTGCCAGTTGTGTAGAAATTCTCAAAGCTTTAAAATTAGCAGGTTATCAACTAGAAAATATTCCCGAAACTGGAGACGAATTAATTCAAATTCTCACATCTAGCATTACCAATGATCCAGAAGGAAGAGATTGGAAACCAATCCAGCAAAGTTTGTCAATAGAAGAATATCAAAAATATTGTGCCAGCTTACCAGAAATAATCCAACAAGAAATTATTGCCCGTTGGGGTGAACCAGATGCAATTCAAAATTTGCCAATTGCAGGAATTCAATTTGGTAACATTTTTATCGGAATTCAACCATCACGAGGTTACGATCTTGACCCTAGTTTAAATTATCATGCGCCAGATTTAGAACCAACACATAATTATTTAGCCTTTTATCATTGGGTGCGCGAATCTTTTGCTGCTGATGCCATAGTTCATGTTGGCAAACATGGCAACTTAGAATGGCTACCAGGAAAAAGTGTCGCTTTATCTAATACTTGTTATCCAGAAATTGCCTTTGGACCAATGCCCCATTTATATCCATTTATTGTTAATGATCCCGGTGAAGGTTCGCAGGCAAAAAGACGCGCCCAAGCCGTAATTATTGATCACCTAACACCACCCATGACCCGCGCTCAATTATATGGAGGATTGCAACAAGTAGAAAACCTAATTGATGAATATTACGAAGCCGAAAGTTTAGATCCTTCCAGATTACCAACAATACGCGATCGCATTCAAGAACTTGTCATTAAAGAAAACCTCTATAAAGACTTAGGAATTACTGATAAAAAAGACATTGAAAATTTTGAAACCTTAATCTTAAATTCCCTAGACGGTTACTTGTGCGAACTCAAAGAAGCCCAAATCCGCGACGGCTTACACATATTTGGCCAATGTCCCCAAGGAACGCAACTCCGAGACTTAATAATTGCGATCACTCGCATCCCTAACCGCTATTCTATCGGCATTACCCGCGCTATAGCCCAAAAATGGGGCTTAGATATAGATCCCCTCACCGATGACCTTTCCACCCCTCTCTGTGCGCCTGAGAGCCTCTGCGAGAGACTAAAATCCTGCCATATCATCGGCGATGTCGTAGAACTCCTAGAAACAGAAGCCGCCCATTTAGTCGAAGAACTGATTGAATCCAGTAGGGGTTTAGCATTGCTAAACCCCTACAAGAGTTCAGAAGAAAGCATAAAATTACCAATTACCCAAACCCTTAACTGGATACAAGAAAAACTCCTCCCAGCCCTGCAAAAAACCAGTGAAGAAACCACCAACCTCTTACGAGGACTTGATGGCAAATACGTTCCCAGCGGTGCTTCTGGCGCACCCACACGCGGCCGCCCCGAAGTTCTGCCCACAGGTAAAAACTTTTACGCCGTTGATATTCGTGCCATTCCCACAGAAACCGCCTGGGATATCGGCAGAAAAGCCGCCGAAACCCTAATTGAAACCTACACCCAAGAACACGGAGAATATCCCAAAACCCTCGGTTTATCAGTGTGGGGGACAGCTACCATGCGGACTGGAGGTGATGATATAGCTGAAGCATTAGCCTTACTCGGTGTTCAACCTGTGTGGGATGGTGCAGCGCGACGAGTCGTAGATTTTGAGATTTTACCCTTATCCATTATCGGTCGTCCCCGCGTTGATGTCACCTTGAGAATTTCCGGTTTTTTCCGAGATGCTTTTCCCAATTTAATCAGTTTATTTGATCAAGCTGTGAAAGCAGTTTCGTCCTTAGATGAACCAGCAGATCAAAATCCTCTTGCAGATACAGTTCGCAAAGAAACTGCACAATGGACTCAAGAGGGTTTATCCTTAGAAGCAGCAGCCGAGCGATCGCAATATCGCGTTTTTGGTTCTAAACCAGGGGCTTATGGTGCCGGACTTCAAGGCTTAATTGCCTCCCAAAACTGGGAAGATGACCAGGATTTAGCCCAAGCTTACATCAACTGGAGTGCTTACGCTTATTCTGGGGAAACAGGGAACAGGGAACAGGAAACAGGAAGCAGTAATATTGAAGCTTTAAGCAAACGCTTGAAGCAAATGCAAATCGTGCTGCATAATCAAGATAACCGAGAACATGATTTACTCGACTCCGATGATTATTATCAATTTCAGGGTGGTTTAACCGCAGCCGTGCGTTCTCTTCAAGGTAAAAATCCTGAAATCTACTTTGGTGATAATTCCAATACACAAGCCCCTAAAGTCCGCCAACTTAGTTCAGAAATTGCTAGAGTTTATCGTTCCCGCGTAGTTAATCCTAAATGGATAGCTGGAGTTATGCGTCATGGTTATAAAGGTGCATTTGAAATGGCTGCAACAGTAGATTTTCTCTTTGCTTACGATGCTACCGCCCAATGTGTCGAAGATTATATGTATCAAGGAGTTGTTGAAGCATATTTAGAAAATACCACCGTTTGTGAATTTATCCAAAACAAAAATCCCTGGGCATTGCGCGATATTGCCGAAAGACTACTAGAAGCAAACCAGCGCGGTTTATGGCAAAATGTCAGTATACAAACTCTAGAAAATCTCCGCAATTTAGTCCATCAAGCAGAAGCAACTATCGAAGAAACATGAGTCAGGTGACAGGTGACAGGTAACAGGTAACAGGAGAAGGAGTTAGGGGAAGGAGTTAGGAGAAGGAAGAAGAAAGAAGAAAGAAGAAAGTTTCCCCCCCTGGAACCTGTAACCTGTAACCTCTGTCCGCGAGTGAATTTAATTTTGTCTAACTACTTAATTTAGGAAACTGATATGGAAAACCTTGCGTATTTACATTTAGCTTTCGCCAATGAAGACGAAGAAACTACTGAGTTAATATCCCTCAGTTCTTTATTGAAAAAAGCAACTGCACCAAATTGGCAACTCTTTTCTAGCAATGCGTGGAAATACATGATTCCCCTTGCTCTGACTATATCTATTTTGAATAATGTTAGTAGTGTTTTTGCCCTAGAAAAAGTTAATCAAAGTGCTACTGTCAACAATCTCGAACAAAATTGGATATCTCCGATTACAACCGAAAATAACGGTGATTCTGTCAACAATCTCGAACAAAATTTGACATCTCCGATTACAACCGAAAATAACGGCGATTCTGTCAACAATCTCGAACAAAATTTGACATCTCAGATGGAAATAACCAATGACCAAATTATTAGTACAGCCCCGATAACCCCCACTACCCCAAATAATATTATTTCCGTTAGTAACAAGCGTAAAAACCCCAATTTCTTTGTTAAAGGTGATGAAGGTGCAGATGTCAAAGTTTTACAAGAACGTTTGAAAATCGCTGGTTTTTATTATGGCAATTCCACGGGGATTTTTGGGCCAATTACTCAAGAAGCTGTAAAACGATTTCAAAAAGCTTACAACCTCACCGTTGATGGTGTTGTTGGTAAAGCCACATTAGCTAAATTACCAGCAGTGAATGATGAAAATGAAATAACTACTACTTCTCAAAAATCAGATAATCGAGATATACTTAGTCTAGGCGATCGCGGTGAAGCAGTCAGAGTCCTGCAAGAACACTTAATTAAAGCCGGATTTTTGCAAAATCAGCCCAATGGTTACTATGGTTCTAATACAGTTGATGCTGTAAATCGCTTTCAAAAACAGCATCAACTGGAAACTAACGGTATGGCTGGACAAACTACCCGCGCTAAGTTATATAGTTTAGTTAAAAATTCAGCCAAAAGTGATTTTACTACTTTAGAAATCCAAAGACGACTACAAGAAAAAGGTTTCTATAAAGGTCAAATCAACGGCATGATGGCATCTGATACCAAAAAAGCAATTAGTCGCGCTCAAGAATTTTATGGTATCAGTCTTAAAGATGTTAAAAGCGGAAGTTTTTAATTCCCGCTTTCTCAATGTACTCAGATTCCCCCACAACTTAATTCATCCTCCAAAATTGCAGATGTCTATCCCTGTAATACAAAGTTCTTAGTTATCTAAATGGAGGCTGGTAATTGCTAATTATCCATCGTCCAATTGTTAAAGTGGCATCAACGCCCTTTGACACTGGGGACACACAGCATGAATTGTCATTTGACAATCTAATAAATGGAAACCTTCTTTTTGGGCTGTTTTTCCGCCAATCTTTAAAATTGAGTCATTTTTAAACTCAATAGTCGAGTTACAGCGGACACAAATTAGGTGATGATGGTGATGGGGATAAGGCTGATTAATTTCATAATGTTTATGCCCTTCACCCAATTCCAACTCCCGCAAAATACCCATTCTCGCCATTAACTTCAAAGTGCGATAAATAGTTGATAAACTAATCCCTTCACCATCCGTTTCTAAGCGATGATACAGATCCTCTGCACTTAAATGCTCACCTTGCGGGAGTTCTTGA
This sequence comes from Dolichospermum sp. OTE_75_concoct_329_sub, assembly GCA_031376645.1. Lineage (GTDB taxonomy): Bacteria > Cyanobacteriota > Cyanobacteriia > Cyanobacteriales > Nostocaceae > Dolichospermum. Next base: position 33,513 of record JANMEE010000101.1, read on the forward strand.
AAAATATGAAGAATTGTTTCGCGTTGTGGAGTTAAACGCCAGCCACGGTCGTTTAACTCCGCTTTAAGTGAACCAGTTGTGTAGACAGTCATACTAAATTTTCTCAACAAAGCTCATTAATTGAGAATATAACAAACATCGGGCTTGATTTGCAACAATCACTGCTTATTGAGAATATTTGCTGATTGTCATTAGTCGGTTTATTACCTATTACCCATTACCCATTACCCATTACCCATTACCCATTACCTATTACCCTCTACGTTAAGGACTCTAGATAGTCGCGGATAAGGTTACGGCGTTTGGGTTGACGGAGTTTTTGCAAAGCCTTCGATTCAATTTGTCTGACTCTTTCCCGTGATAGGTCAAGGGCGCGGCCAATTTCTGCTAAAGAGTAAGCATGACCATCGGACAAGCCAAAGCGCATTAAGATAACATCACGTTCCCGGCTAGTTAAATCATCTAGGAGATTGTGCAAGTCTTTATGTAAAGATTCCCGCATTAACATCTCTTCAGGCGTAATAGTATCAGTCTCTAGCAATTCTCCTAATTCAGTATCTTTATCCTTTCCAACCTTGGTTTCCAAAGACACAGACCGAGGAACTCTCAATAACACTTCCCGCACTTGGATAGCTGTCATATCTAACTCAATAGCCAAGTCTTCTAAAGTCGGTGTCCGACCTTTTTCTTGGGCAATTTTCCGTTGCGCCTTTTTAATTTTGTTGAGCTTTTCGGTAATATGAACAGGGAGACGAATAGTCCGACTAGAAGTAGCGATCGCCCGCGTAATACCTTGACGAATCCACCAATAAGCATAGGTACTAAAACGATAACCCTTAGTGGGGTCAAACTTCTCAACTGCTCGTTCTAAACCTAAAGTCCCTTCTTGGACTAAATCTAACAATTCCAAACCACGATTTTGGTATTTCTTAGCGACAGATACCACCAAACGCAAATTCGCTTTAATCATGTGCGATTTGGCTTGCAGCCCTTGAGTTTGAACTTGCTCTAGTTCTTCTACTGTTAAATTAGCAATTTCTGCCCAGCGTCTTTTCCCATTGGCTAAAGTTGGTTTAAGATCAGGTAAATTTATCCCCGCAGTAGTCGCCCACCGTTCTAAAGAAGGGCGGTGTCCTAGTTCAGCCTTTAAACGCTCCTGTACCTCCATTAACCGCGAATAGGGGACAATTACATCATCTTCCTCAGTAGCAGCAGCACTAAGTAATAATCGCAGTTTCAAGTATCGCTGTACTTTCTGTGCTTCGGCAACTTCTTCATCTCGTCCTAATAAACGGACTCTGCCAATTTCTTGCAGATAGAGACGCACTAAGTCTGTACTCCGTCGGGTAGTTTGCGCGGCTAAAGCTAAATCAGATTCAACAGCAGCCATGTCTAAATCCGGCAAATCATCTGCGGATAGATCATGTTCATCATTATTGATTTCAATATCCAAGGGTGTCCGAGGATTTTGCCCGTCGTGGGCGGCTTTTTTATAAAAAGATGTTGCTGGCATGATGTCTCAAATTGCTCCAGGTGACAATAGATTACGGTCAGCTAAAATTACGGTCAGCTAATTAACTGTTGCTATTGTTCCCGTAATTCGTCATGAAATATCACTGTTTAGGTTTTGGTGTACAATTCTTTGCAAAACTTTGTACTAATCTAAACAGGATACAGAGAAGAAAACTTAATTTATCAGCTTTTGGACTTTTTTAACTGGATAGTTATTTTCGCCACAGTGTACTAGTTTTAAAAGAATACATTTTAAATGAGTTGTTTGTTGCTAGTAGCTTTGTGATTAAACAGATAGCTATGCAAATCTTTAGTCAGATTTTCAATTAGAATTTACCTGGTCAACAATACCATTTTTAGGGATATTGACAGTTATTTTTTTAACTGGTTATAAACAAACTTCTAGTTATGATGATGTTTATAAACTACATAGTCATATTTACATCACTCAAAAAGTGATTTCCTGACAATTTGACAAATTTTTTCTAGGGATTTTGCGGTAGTCATTTATTTTTAATTGGACACCTTACCCTGTCAGCATTTCTCCCCTACTTACCATATTTGTTCTGTCGGAAAATTATCAAATTCAGATTTGATATCTCGTAACATCAGTTTATCTAACGCTTGTCTAGGTGTAATATCTCCCTCAAGTAGTTGATATAGTTGCTCGGTAATGGGAATAGCAATACTCCGTTGTTGGGCAATTTCCATTAATACCCGACAAGTGTTCACACCTTCGGCTGTGCCTGGAAGATTTGCTAGAACTCCTTGCAGCGTTTTTCCATTGGCTAACTGATAACCAACTTGATAATTGCGACTTAAGGGGCTGTTGCACGTTGCCAATAAATCCCCTAGACCGGATAAACCATAAAATGTTTCCGTTTTCGCGCCTAAAGTATTCCCTATTCGCACCATTTCAGTTAACCCACGGGTGACTAAAGCGGCTTTAGCATTTGTTCCTAAGTGTAGTCCATCACATACACCAGCCGCGATCGCTATCACATTTTTCAGTGTTCCCCCTAATTCTACGCCCACAGGGTCAGGGTTAGTATAGACACGAAAGCGACTAGAGGAAAATACCAGTTGAACAGTTTGGGCAGCATTGGTGTTTTTACTCGCTACCACTGTTGCTGCTGGTAATTCCTGGGCAATTTCCTGGGATAAATTCGGACCAGATAACACAACAATGGGAGAATTAGGAAAAGCTGCTTGCCAAATTTGCGAAGGTGTGTATGTAGTGTGTGGTTCTAATCCCTTAGTTGCGGTAACAAAGATTGTTTGTGGAGACAGGGGCAAAGATTGCACCATAGAGGCCACATCTCTTACCCCTTTCATAGAAATAGCCGACAAGACTATTTGGGCATTTTCCAATCCTTTTTCTAAAGATTGTGATCCCTGACGTGACCATAGATGCACTTGATGACCATTAATTGCTGCTAATTTGGCTAGGGCTGTACCCCAAGCTCCTGCACCAAGAATGACAACTGATTTTGAGTTTTGAATTTGGGAATTAGTCATTGGTCATTGGTCATTAATCATTAGTCATTGGAAAAAATCATCTTCCCCCTGCACCCTACTCTCTATCTGGGGTAACGTTTCATTAATTCTCTGACTTGCTCTGCATGATATGAGCTTCTTGTTAAGGGTGAAGAAACAACTTGTAAAAATCCTAGTTCTTCGCCAAAAGTTTGCCAAGCTGTAAATTGTTCTGGTGTGATAAAATCAGAAACTTGCAAGTGTTTTTGACTGGGTTGGAGATATTGCCCAATTGTCAAAATATCACAATCTACTCTTCGCAAGTCTTCCATGACTTGGCGAATTTCTGCATCTGTTTCACCTAAGCCCACCATGATACCAGATTTGGTGTAAGTGCTGGGAGAGATTTGGCGTGAGCGTTGTAATAATTCCATTGTTCGCTCATAATTCCCTTGGGGGCGTACACGGCGATATAAACGGGCAATGGTTTCTGTGTTGTGGTTAATTACTTCTGGTTTAGCTTGAAGAATTATTTCTAAAGCTTGCCAATTACCGCACAAGTCGGGAATTAATACTTCAATGGTAGTATGAGGCGAAATTTCATGAATAGCATTAATACAATGGACAAACTGAGATGCACCACCATCAGGTAAATCATCTCGGTTAACAGAAGTAATCACGACGTGATTAAGCTGCATTCGCCGTACTGCTTCTGCTAGTCTTGTGGGTTCGGTGGGATCTAATGCTTGGGGTTTCTTTTCAAAGTCAATATCACAGTAAGGACAAGCCCTGGTGCAAGCTGGCCCCATAATTAAAAATGTGGCAGTACCCGCGTTGAAACATTCCCCAATATTAGGACAGGAGGCTTCTTCGCAAACGGTATTCAGGGCTAAATCCCGCAAAATTTCTTTAACGTTACCAACACGCTCCCATTGAGGCGCTTTTACCCGCAACCAGTCTGGTTTTACAGTCACAGTCTACTTTTACCATTTTAGTTATACAAGTTTAATGGTAGCAAGCAAAGACCTCTCTGGCAGATGAAAAATTTGTTATTTTCTATTGATTATGGTATTATAGGTTCATATTACCATTTTTGTGGCGGGATGTAGCGCAGCTTGGTAGCGCACTGCGTTCGGGACGCAGGGGCCGCAGGTTCAAATCCTGTCATCCCGATTATTTTATTGTCACTTGCCAAATTATTTGTCCGCGTTGACAAATTCTTGTCCGTCTTGCCAAATTGATTTACATGACTTTAAAGCGATTAGAACAGCAATATCCCTCATCTCATCAACGGGGAGGAAATATATCTTGGTCTTTGACTGCTGATATTATTGAATTATTCTGGGAAGGAAATGATTTTGTCGCCCTATCCTGGTTAATTCAGGAGTCTTTTCAATTAGATGATACAGGTTTAATTCATTTAGCAGGATTAGACAATAATACAATAGATTTAAGTCAGAAAATCCATATTCATGAGGGAATATGTGCTATTTTCCTTCGTCATAATAAATTTTATCAAGCGGGAGGGAATCCCATGCTAGGGAAATGGGAAAAACCTATCCTGTCCCTCCTCCAGCAACAGTGTATGGGATGTTGTTGTCTTTGGTAGGAGAAACGGATGTTTATCGCCATTGTGGGGTAAAATTGGCGATCGCTATGTTATCTAATCCCAAAAAGTCACAAATTTTGCGTCAAATGAGACTGCCGTTAGGCGTTGCTCAAATATCGAGATAAAATTACTGACTGCGATCGCATAAATTCTTGCTGTAGTATAACTTTTCCATGCCTAGTACAGCACGGCGTAAATAAAACAACCATTCTCAATCGCCAAAAAGCTTACGCCATATTATTTTTGACTTTTGACTTTCGCCTTGCGGTACTAGTCCCTTGCTATGTCCTATATAGCCAAGCATTGTATTGTATAGCCTGTATTATGAAGATTATGATATCCGGCTACAAACCTTCCTTGATGAACAAGCATTGTTAGACGAAGAATAGAAATCTGAAGCACAACTAGAACAAAAGCTGATCGAACAAACCGAACAATTCAAAAAAGGCTTACTACAAAAACTGTTTGTGTAGATTGTTAAAATTAAATCAACTAACCCAGAGCCACACTTACCCCAAGCAACTGCAAACCGTAGGAGGTAACGAACCATGATCGCAGCCAAAGACAACGCCCCCCACCTCACCCCAGAAGAGTATTTCACTTGGGAAGAACAGCAACTAGAAAAACACGAACTGATCGACGGTCAAGTTTACGCCATGACTGACGGTAGCGTTAATCATAGCCGCATTGCAATTCGATTTGCGACTATGGTTGATACCCATTTAGACGCTAGTAGTTGCATAACAGGTAACTCTGACCTGAGAGTTAATATTGTTGGCACAAATAACTACACCTATCCCGATGTCAGCGTCACCTGTGACCAACGCGATAAAACCACAACCCAATATATTACCTACCCCTGCTTAATCATTGAAGTTCTCTCAAAAACTACCGAAGCCTATGACAGAGGTGGCAAGTTCAGAATGTATCAAAATAACCCCGTTTTGAAAGATTACCTATTGGTTAGTTCCACTGCGATGGAAATAGATTTGTATCACAAAAATGATGCAGGACAATGGATGATTATTAACTATGGAGAAGATGATACCATTGAACTAAAAAGCATCAATCTCAGCTTTCCCATTGAACAAGTTTATCGTGGTTTAAGCCTTGAACCAGAGAATTGGCAATAGAATAAAAGTATTACCCAATGTCCTAACCCTAGAAATAGCAGTAAAAAAAGTAGTATTCTTTCTTTTTAAGGTAGATTTAATTATGAAAATTGTTTCTATAAAAATTAAAAATTATCGAGCCTTTGAATTTCTAGAAATTAGAGAAATTCCCACATTTTGCGTCATCATCGGCGCTAATGGTACAGGTAAATCTACCCTATTCGATATTTTTGGTTTTCTCCGCGATGCCCTAAAAAATAACATTCGTCAAGCCCTTCAGATCCGAGGTGGATTTAATGAAGTCGTCACCAGAGGCAAAGAACAAGAAGATATTGAAATAGAACTAAAATTCCGCATGAAAATTCTGGAGACAGAGCGCCTCGTTACTTATATTTTAATTGTTGGACAAGAAGAAAGACGACCCTTAGTTAAAAGAGAAATTCTCCGGTACAAACGCGGCGAATACGGTTCTCCCTATCACTTTCTCGACTTCCAGAAAGGTAAAGGTTATGCGATCACCAATGAAGAAAATTTTGAACAAACTGACGAAGAATTAGAACGCGAAGAACAACAACTCGAATCTAGCGATATCTTAGCAATTAAAGGATTGGGGCAATTTCAACGCTTCAAAGCTGCTAGTGCCTTTCGTTCACTAATTGAAAATTGGCACGTTTCCGACTTCCATATCAGCGATGCCAGAGGTAGCAAAGATGTATCCTATGCCGAACACCTCACTCCTACAGGTGATAATATGGCAGTGGTTGCTCAATATATTTACCAAAACCATTCTGACATTTTTCAAGCTATTCTCAACAAAATGAAAGAAAGAGTTCCCGGTATTTCTAAAGTAGAAGCAAAAGAAACAGAAGACGGTAGACTAATTCTCAAATTTCAAGACCAAGCTTTTAAAGATCCCTTCATTGATCGCTATGTTTCTGATGGCACAATGAAAATGTTTGCCTATTTAATTCTACTCTTCGATCCTAAACCCCATCCTTTACTATGCGTCGAAGAACCCGAAAACCAACTTTATCCTAGTTTGCTTCACGAACTTGCTGAAGAATTTGCCAGTTATGCCCACAGAGGTGGACAAGTCTTTGTGTCTACCCACTCCCCCGACTTTCTTAATGCTGTTCCCCTAGAAAGTATTTTCTGGTTGACAAAAGAACAAGGAATTACCAAAATTTTTCGAGCCAGCGATAATGAAACCCTGAACAACTTAGTGAAAGCAGGAGATTTACCCGGATATCTCTGGAATCAAGGCTGGTTTGAAGGAGTCGCCCCCTGATGAGCTATAACCTGATTTTTTTACTAGAAGAACCTTCTTTGAAAACTGTACTAGAGACTATTCTTCCCAAATTAATTCCTGAACATATTAGCTATATTTGTATCCCACATCAAGGCAAACAGGATCTTACCAAATCAATTCCTAAGAAGATCAAAGCCTTTAACTTTAACCTCGACACAAAATTTGTTATTGTTCACGATCAGGACTCCCATGATTGTAAAAAACTCAAATCAGAACTTTTAGAAATTTGTCAAAATGCAGGGAACAAAAATATACTGATACGTATAATATGTCATGAACTAGAATCTTGGTTTTTAGGTGATTTAGTTGCAGTGGAAAAAGCTTATGGACTAAAACCCGAAAGTTTGAGTCAACACCAAAATAAAACAAAGTTTCGTAACCCCGATCAACTCAACTCCGCCAAAGAAGAACTCAGAAAGTTAGTTCCAGAATATTACCCCGGTACTCATTCTAGGATGATCGCGCCCTATTTATCCTTGACTGAAAACAAATCTCGTAGTTTTCAAGTTTTTCTCGATGGCATCAATAAAATTCTCAACTAAGTAGGTGAACATAAAAATTTAAAGGTATGTAAAGAAAAGTAAAATTTCCCAAAACCTCTTCACTCAGCAATTCTTATTCTGAAAAAAATAAGATGAAATTATTTTAATTTAAGTTGAAAACCTGTATCAAATTATTCTTTTTTGATAGATAATTATCATCCGACGCTGGAGATAGGAAGGTTTTTAAAAATCTTTAAAAATCTAGACCTGAAGAATTGATTTCAACTTACCAATCTAGCTAAAATTCTAAGCAAATTTGTAGTTTTTTTAATAAATAACTTTTTCCTCCTCTTTCAATATATTGACATTTTCCAACCAGAATTTACGTTGTTAAATGGGATATATTCCCATTCATCAAAAAAGCGATACCTCCGGTCAGCGCTTCGCTATCGCTAGTGTCGAGTCTCAAGCCAACCTTTAGCAGATATGTAATTGAGCCGTCTTTGCGCGAAACAAAAAATCTACTAATCTACTGATCAAGGGTTTTGACGTATTCTTTAAAAATTGGGGACAAATCAAATTGGGTTTTGTCTGCTTTGATTTTAATGATTAAATAGCGTTTTTGCAGGGATTCTAGGGCGTTAATAAAGTCTGTGGATGACCAGTTTAAGTTTTGCTTTAAGGTTTCCCTAACAACAGGTTCTTTAAATTTGCTTAATTCCAGGGCTAGTTGTTGTTCTAGGGGAGAGAGTTTTGTGAATAGCTGTTTAAAATGTGAGCGCATTTGATTAGTCAGAATGAGTTGGTTTTCTGCTAAAAATTCGGTAACACTATCATCAAAAAAATCTTTAATTAAGCTGGTCATGTCTTGAATATGTTTTGGATTACCTTGATATAGGTTAATGAGATGTGCCCAACTTTCTGGATCTTTCAAATTTTCGTTTTCAATAATTTCTGTATTATTTAATCCTGAAAGTTGTAAGCATTTGATAGGATATAATTCTTTATCTAAACAGTGCATTTCTGGACACTGTTCCTGACTGATTAAAATAATTGTGCTTTGATGCTGGCTTTCGGTGAGGGTTTTAAACCAGTTTTGATAGTCGAGATATTGGGTTTGATATTGACCTGCTAATTCGCCACTGATGAAGAGATTTTGGATATCATCTAAAATAATTAGAGCTTTTTTCTCGGTTAACAGTGCAGAAATTTGTTTGATCTTATCGCTGATATTATCTTGAGGTTCTTGATGGCAAGTGATTAATATTTCATCAAGTGATGATTCTAGAGTGTTGGGAAATTTAAGATTTTTCCAGATAATAATTTCAAACTTTTCGAGATTTAAGTCAACAAATTTTTTAACAAGAGTAGTTTTACCAATACCCCATAAACCCAAGACAGAAATTAAGCGAATATTTTGATTTAATATCCAATTCGAGAGAGTTTCTAGTTCAGTATTTCTATTATAAAAATGAATAATTTGAGGAGCAAAAGTTAAATCGTGAGAAATTAATAGTTGGCTATTTTGTTGATGTTTGTTATGATTTTGATAGGGATAATTACAAACATTAAAACTATTATTACCTTTATTATTAGTCTGTATAATAATCGGAGAATCAGCTAATCTTAGTCTTTCGATAGTTGATCGAACATTAGATTTTTTAACCTCTTCATCTAAAACTTCCGATAAAAGTTGCCATAAACCTGCACCAACATCTCCCACATAATTTTTATTGAAACGGTACTGCTGGGCAATATCCTCATAGGTTTGTCGTTCCCAAGTTCCTACGATCACAGCTTTTTGCAGGTCATCCAGATGTTTGCCTGTGCGTTCAACCATTAATCTATCTACAAATTGTAACACCTCGTTTACATCCATTGGAACTATACAAGACAAGTGTTTGAGGCATTATAGCCGACTTTGATCCCATTTTTTCTGATATTTTCCGTTTTTTTATTAAGTTCTTGTGATAAAAGTCCCGTATAAATCCGTTTTCCTGGGGGTTGTTAAACCTACGAAGGCTTTGTTATGCTCATTTGTAACTCAGCGAAATGACTGTAGCTATATATGAATCGCTGACAATTGGTAATTAAATTTTACCATTAAAAATATGTAAGGAAATTTACAACAAATAATTTATGAACTATCTTCTTTCACTACAAGTTAGCGAATTTCAAGAAAAGTTTAATGATGTCACTGGACAAGTTGTTCAACTGCAAATGTCGGCTATTGGTTTAGATGCTAACGTTTCTTCCCTTCAGCCTTGGCAACTCAAAGGACTTACTCAATTTGATGAGCAGAAAACTCTAATGGCACAAGTTAAGAAATTAAAATCAACAGTAAATAACATTAATAAGGCGATTACGGATCAAGTAGTGACAGATGTGGATGAGTCAGAAAGTTTATTGATTGATAATCTTAACAAGCAGGGTAAACAAATTAATTCAACTCTTGAAAAAATTAGTAAAACTTTGGCAAATACTAAACTTTCTTTGATAGCAAAGAGTCCTTGGGCTTCCATTGCTGACTTCTTTGATGACTTAGGATCAGTATTAGAGGAAATTTTCATTCAATCTATTAAGTACGCTAAAAAAGCGATTAACTTACTACCAGATCAGCAGCGACAAGATGTAAAGAGATTATTTGGATGGTTTCAAAAATTCTTACCACAAGGAGAAGATTAAGGCGGAAAATAAGAAAAGGCTCTTCTGGGTTCCTGGTGTAAATCGTATAATATTGATACGATAATTGACAGTCTGGTAAGGCTATCACTGTTGCTCAGAAAAGCTTATGACTGCTATTAGCTGTACTTATCCCCATGAACCCACAAGAGTCTAAGAAAATTAATTTGGATTATTAAATTTATGAAAGATACAACTGAAAATAAGAGAAATCCTTATCAAAAGAAAATACAAGCTTGGGAAATAGAAATTGATGAAATAAAAAATTTCATCTCTAAACTTCCTGATGTTAATACAATGAATCTTCCTATTCAACTATTGAGTCAATTTTTTGGCTCTTTAGGCTCAGAATCTTTATACTCAGAAATAGATGATAAACAGGAAAAATTGGAAAATATTAAATCAGGAGTGAGGAGTATGAATGACACGATACGTCATGCAATGACTGATGATTCCTCTTGTGCTGAACTTGGTGATTATGTTCGACGACTTGTAAGGTTAGGTATTGAAGTTAATGTATTAATTGATAAACTCCTCGATAAAAATGCCATGAAATATCTGCAATCCATTATAAATAAATAAAAGTGCGATTCCTAGGTCGCGCTAGTTCCCTCCGGGACGCTCCGCGAACGCTATCGCCGATTTTATCATCAACGTAGGGGTTGAACATTGTTCAACCCAGTAATCTTCAATAACACCGACAAACTTTGGGCAAAATGATATTCTGTGCGATGATTACAAAGATATTTTATTTAATTAAAAAAATTGAGAAACGCAATGATAAACTTAGCATTAGTACAACAGGAAATTTGTGTGATACTATTAAGGTATTTGGAATTCATTTGAGCAAACAGTAATGATAACTGAATACATTGCCAAAGCCATGCAAAAGGCAACCTATGAGTTGCTAGAAGACGGTACTTTTTACGGAGAAATTCCTGATTGTGAAGGTGTTTGGAGTCAAGCCAACACCCTGGAATCCTGTCGAGAGAACTTGCAAGATGCTTTAGAAGGGTGGGTTATCTTGGGAATCCGTTTGGGTCATCAATTCCCCGTGCTTGATGGTGTGGGCTTAAATTCACTGCAAGAGGTTGCCTGATGCCTACTTGGAAAGCCATAAAATGGCGGGAACTGGTTATTTTTTTTAAAGAAGCAGGCTTTGAAGGTCCTTATTCAGGTGGTAAACATCAATACTTGGTTAAGGGAGAACTCAAACTCACGATTCCTAATCCTCATGAGGCGGACATTAGCATAGGTTTATTGAGCAAAATACTAAAACACGCCCATATTAGCAGAGATGAATGGGAAAAATTATAGTGCGATCGCTCCGTTAAGTATCTCATTTAACAGTTCTAAGGTTAGTCCATTTACCTGAGCTTCTGGCTAGTGTGTTAATTCTGTGCCTTTTGAGGGATTAAAAATTCATGCGAAATCTCTGGTATCTATTTGGGGCAAAAGCCTATTTTACATAGGGTTTGCTGAATAAGTTGTCCGTGAGGGCAGGGAACAGGGAACAGGGAACATCAAAAACTAAACCCATAACTTTGCCGCATTGAGTAGGAAGCATAAGTTGTCCGTCTCGGCAAAGATATGGGTAAAGTCACAAAAGTTTTGTGCTGCAAACAAACGGGTTAAATGGGCAGTACCAGACTCGAACTGATGACAAAACTTTAAATCCTGATTGTAGCGTTATTTCTCATTCTCTCAAAGTAAACGACTAAAATGAGTGAGAGAAAATTGAGAGAACAATTAGAAATAGGTGGCAACGGCAATTTTGATGGTTTTGAGGAATTGCTTAAAACCTTTAAGCTCGTATCTAAGCGTTTACCAAAGGGTATAGGCTTCAAGAGAGATAAAAAGCGCGAGCAATGGTATTTGAGTTTTCAATTTACGGTTAATGGCAAGCGTGTTGTTAGACCAACTGGATGCGATTTTACCGATGTAGGCTTTATACAAGCACTTGACAAAGCAATAAAGCTACGTTATGCGCTAGATACAATCACAAGTGAATCCGACCTATGGGAATGGTATGATACAGAGATACTAGGCAAGAATGAAATTAAAAACGATTGCATAACCTACCGTGAGATATTTGCACAGATAGAGGCTAAGTATTGGAACGGTAGAAACAAAAACACTAAGCGTAAACGGTCAAAAGATATACCTAACGATGTAGCAACATATTCCAAGCAATATGAATATGTTTTTAGGCGTTTTACAAACTGGGATAAGCAACCTAACTGGGAAGATATTAAAGCGGTTTTATTCAGTTGGGAACAGGGCAATAAATCATTTAAAAACAGCTATAGCGTTATTAAACTCATAATTGGTTATTGCCCTAACTCTGATAAATTACTTGCATTACTAAGTGATATTGACGGCAAGCAAACTGAATTTAGAGAGAAGCAATCTATCAGTTTAGAACAGTTTTTAGACTGGCACGAACAGACATTGAGTGATGGCAATAGTAGATATGAAAAAAACCGTAAATCATGGTTATGGGTATGCTCTATGTGCGTGGTATATGGTTTAAGACCGTCTGAAATTGCAGCGGCTTTAAACTTAAATGAACCATACACAAAAGACGGTGTAACCATACCTGCATTAAATAACCCAAATAATCATGACTTGTTATTGGTGCTAGGAGAAGAAACCTGTTTTGGTACAACAATCAAAACAGGTGCTAGGGTATGCAAGCCAATGGCTTTAGACAAAGCTTTATTGGGTAAATTAAACATTCAAAAGCCACAGTTACCGGAATATATCCCCAAAGTCAACAGCAATGCCGAGTCATTGTGTACAGGATTTAATAAATCATTGACAGCTAATTTAATTAGGTGGAAGTGTCCAGTAACTCAAGCTTACGCATTTAGGCACTTATCCAACCAATTAGGTGAAAAGTACGGTATACCGCAAGAAATTAGAGCGCGATCGCTAGGTCATTCTGTAGCGGTGAATGAATCAACCTATAAAAAACGTTCTAACCTACAGACATCAGTTGATTTACTGACCAACCATAGCAAGCAA
>JANMEE010000117.1:0-11401 GCA_031376645.1 Dolichospermum sp. OTE_75_concoct_329_sub
GGAAGGGGGGTTTCAAAGCCTCTCCAGTCATAAAAGCTGCTCCTTTTCCCTCCCTTGTAGGGGAGGGTCAGGGAGGGGTGCGGGGAGAGGTTTACAAGAGGGGTTAATTTATACCTTGAAAACTTTTAAAACATCCTCTAACCTTGAGAGGATTTTACCTGCTGAATGTGGGGTAAAATATAGCTAATCCTCAACCCAGCGTTTTAGTCAATACTTCGGCTATTGGTTACTACGGAACTAGTGAAACTGCCAGTTTTGATAAAAAAAGACCCCCAGTTGTGAACCGAGGGATTCTGCAAGTCGGAATTATCGCACAAAGACATTCGCGTACTTAGAATAGCAATGTCCTAAGTCGAAAAAATGCCAAAATGCCAAAAACTATCAACCTCCGTATTTTTGGTTAGTATTTTAAGATTCAGTAGCAATAGTATTGGGTTGTAAATAAGTAATCAATTGTTGCAGACCTTGTTGCAGATATCGTGTTACTGTTATCGGAGTAGCCCCAATCTTCTTAGCAGCATCCTTGCGAGTTAATTGTTCAACAAATACTAACTCCACTGCCATCCTGGATTTATCATCTAGCATACTTATTGCTCCTTCTAGCTGCTGTTGCTCTTCTTGTTGTTGCACCAGTGCGGTAGTATGGTGACAGGGAAGCAAATCAGCCCAGGTAACTGGGGAGTTTACATAATTAGATGTTGTATTATCTAGACTCAGAGGCATTCGATTTTGGGCTGCTAACTTGGTTTCTTGCCACTCTTCTGGGGATATATGCAGCTTATTAGCAATTTCAATTTCTGTGGGGGGACGATTTAAAGATATGGTTAATTCTCTGCGAATTTTTTGCCCTTGATTGTAAAGTTCTTGACAACGACGGGGAATTTTTAATAAAGTAGAGTTATCGCGTAAAAAATGAAGAATTTCACCACGAATATACGGTATAGCAAAGGAACTAAGAGCATATCCCTGATGAGGATCAAAACGTTCAATTGCTCTAATTAAGCCACAATAGCCGATTTGTTCCAAATCTTCATAAGGTTCATAACATTTGTGGCTAAATTTAGAGGCGATTTTTCGCACTAGTCCCTTATGTAATTCTACTAATTTGTTACGTAACTGAATAGAGGGATTTCGGTGGTACAGGTATAACAGATCAATACCATCAGAACGGACAGAGGACTCATTGAATTTCATATTAATTCCTTTATATTAATCTTTGTGTACAAATAATGGATTTGCGTATATTATTTTTAAGCCTGTCCACATTCTCCTTAGTTCAGGCTAAATAAGCTATAGTTATTTTACTGAAATTTCCGTCAAACCTAATACAAAACTCAGTGATAATACGTAAAAATAAATTATGGAGGGAAATTGGGAAAATTACCTTCTATTCCCCATATCTTCTTAACTTAATTACGAATATTCACTTCCTGTAAGTAATCTTCTGGTTGAAGAGATACTCTCCGCTGAATGGTTTTTTTCTCAATAGGTGTGTGTCGCACTTCAGTAATGGGAACTGTTTTTAGTGTAGCTAATTCTTGTTGTTGATTACGTAAACGTAATTTTTGGGAATATTCTTGTAATTTAACTTTTGCTTGTGCATAGACATGAGTATCTTTGGGAACTCTTTCGAGAAGTTTAATTGCTCCAAAAAAGTCACCTACAGACGCTTGATTGTGTGCCTGATATAAATAGTATCCTGATCTAACTTGACGTTTTTGATTGTATTCAGCTAATTTATGTTTAACCATAGCACCAGCGGAGCTTTCTTCAGGTATTTGTTGTAAGTAATATAAAGCTGTTGAGAAATCTCTCTCTTCGGCTTTTGCATAAGCTTTTGCTAATAAAGCTTGTGTTTGTGCTTCAATATTTACTTTTGCTTGTTCAACTAGGGGCTGGATTTTAGATTGCCAATAGGAATTAACTGGAGCTTTAGGTGTATGAGATAATACATCTGCCCACCGACTTTCTTTGAGAGCTTTTTCAGCTAAAGTATAATGTTCTGATTCTTGTTGCCATTGTTTTTGCCATTCTTCAATTGAGGCTTGAGCTTCTGGATAAACATTACTATCAAGCGGGATTGACCGAGCTAAATTAAGCGCTTTTTGTAGATCTCCAGATTGATATCTGGCTATGGCTTTATATAAAGTTTCTGTAGCTGAGTAAGCTTGCGAATTATTAAATAAAGAATATACTCCCAATCCTAGCAGCACGGAATTAACCAATAAACCTAACCGCAATCCTGCTAGTAGTGGTTGTGATTTTTGATATGTATTTTCATTAGTTTTATAAGATAATTGAGACTCGGCTATTTGTATTTCTGCTGGGTTATTTTCCCATTCTATATGCTTAAGTACCCATAGTGCTTCATGAGCAGATTGAAATCGTTCCTGATGATGATAACGGATCATTTGATTTAAGAAAGCAACTAAATAATCATTAATAGGTGTATCATCATCACACCAGATAATTTCATTAGTTTCCGCGTCAATTTCTAATTGCAGAGGCAAAAGTCCTGTAATAGCTTGAATCGCAATTATTCCTAAGGAATAAAGGTCACTATTGGGTTGAGTTTGTCCAATGAATTGTTCTGGAGGAATGTAACCCAAGGATGTGACAGGAATTTGATCTATGGAAAATTCTGTTTCAATACTAAAGTCTATTGGTTGAATTGAGCCAAAATCAATTAATACTAATCTGGCATCTATAGCCCGTCTAATTAAGTTTTCTGGTTTAATATCGCAATGAATAAAGCCTTGAGAGTGAACAAATTCGAGAATAGATAGGGCATCTTCTAGAAACTTGATCACATCAACTTCACTCCATTTACCTCGACTTTGGGGGCTGCTTGGTAATTCCGCTGCTAAAGACTCTCCAGGAATAAATTCTTGGACTAAATAAAAACGTTCATTTTCTTCAAAGCAGGTAATAAGTTCAGGGATTTGAAAATGACGACCTAAATGTTTGAGGGTTTCAGTCTCTGTTAAAAACCGCAATCTGAGGTGGTCAAAATAGGAGGTAGATTGATAGTTATTAACCTTGAGTTGTTTGACAACATATCTAGGTCTTTCTGGGTGGTACATATCCATAGCGATAAATGTTTGTCCAAACACTCCGCTGCTAAGTGGTTGAACAATTTGGTAACGCTCTTGTAATACTTTGCCGATCATCTGGTTGTTCATGATCCTAATTACTCAGAAATCCTTATATATCTTTTCTGACATCGGCTGCTATTTTCCGGAATTCTAGACAATAATTCAGTATGTGAAATATTCCATAATAATTTCAGTATTTTTACTTATGATCTTCTTTTTCTGCAAAAGTATCAGTTAATGGTTTGACGACTTTAGCGATCGCTTCTTGAATAAAAACTTTGATAAACTCATCTCGGCGATTAATTTGAAATTGTTGTTGCACTACTTCTGTCATTCCCCCATCTCCCCAATCTTGATCATGACGAAAATATTCAATAAAGCTTTTCCCGGCAATTCGGGTTAAATATGCGGCTGTCACCCCTTGAATTGCTCTCCCCACAATAAAGGTAGTCACATTGAGTTGCAACGCCGTTGATAATAATTCAATTGCCCCTTTGACGATACCTAAACCGGCAATGGTTTTGCCTAAAGACAGGGCTAATTCCTTGCCCCGTTCCATGTTTAAATCACAACCGTAGAGTCTACCAATTTCTACAACCATTTGGGCATTAACGGCAGCGGTTGCCAGTAGGTCTACCATCGGTAATGGGGTGACGGAAACTACACCTGCACCAATCCATTGATAACGGTCAACGATTTTGTCAGCTTGACGACGACGCTGGGAGTCTATCAGTTTGCGGGCTTCTTCTCCTAAGCGCAGAGATTGTAAGAGAATATTATCTGCTACCAGGTCTTCACCTTCGGCGCGTAAAATAGAAGCCATGCGTCGCAAAAGGGGGATAATGTCCGCTTCTGGTTGGAAGGTTTCGCCGGTTTCTAATTGTGCTATTTGGGGATTAGCGGCGATCGCTACCACATCATTAGTAGCAATAAACGTCCGGACTCGTTCCCGCAATCTGGCCAAGATAGATTCTATATCAGTTTCAGTGTATAAATCTGTTTTATTCAGAACTAAAAGCGATCGCTTGCCAATTTCCGCTAACCCCCGCAATGGTTCATATTCAGAACGGCGTAAATCATTATCTACCACAAATAACAATAAATCCGCTTCCGTCGCTAAAGCCCTGGCCAGTTGTTCCCGTTCTGTACCCGCTACCCCTGGTTCTAAAATCCCTGGAGTATCAGTAATTAATATTTTCCGTTCCAAACCCTTCAAGCGTAAACAATAGGTTTCTCCTACCTGAGTTGTCCCCATTGGCGCATTGACTTCACCAACTATCCGCCCCATAATGGCATTGACTAAAGAAGTTTTCCCAGCACTCCCTGTGCCAAAAACCACAACTTGAATCTCACCTCTAGCTAAATTTGCCTCAATTTCCTTAGTGCGACTCAATAAAGCTTGACGTGTGACTTCATCTTGAATTTGGGCTACTTGTTGACGGACAGCTTGCAAAGTCGAAGAAGCCGCATCAGATTTAGCCGCAGGGATTTGAGCAACAGTCACCCTGGGACGTTGCCGGCGGGATTTTTCCTCTCCCTTCCGCAGCACTAAGACATAATAAACAAAAGCAGCAATTAAACCACCAATCAGTAAAACTAGCAGTAATAACAGTAAATTACCTAACAACGGCGAATAGGACAACTGCCAGTACAGCCGGGAGAGAGAATCAATCAGCCATAGGGTTAACGCCAAAATGACGATCAGGCCAACAATCAGTGTAACTATGCGGGATAAGGGCATGAATAATAAAATTTAGTATTTATATATTAAGTTTTTGTACTGGTTTAGGGTTAGCAATTATTCATGGGGATTATCGTTAAAAAACATCAAGGGAAAATTAATTTTTATTCTAACTCAAATCAAGGTACAGAGTTTACCATATCCATACCTTCACCATTTTTCTGGTTGTTGGGTTTCCCTTTGCTCAACCCAACCTACGAATCTGAAACTAGTATTCTGTCAAATAAATTTTTACGGATAAGAAACGAACCACGAAGGAACGAAGGACACGAAGGAAGAAGGAAGAAGGAAAATGGCAACGAATGGACCTGTCAATTAGTTCTTGACAGACCACTAGGACTATCTTTGAGTTGATTTTTTATCTGGATACGAAATGTTCTAATTTTACCTTGCCAATTTCTTTGATTATGTTCTCGTTCTTTATTCCAGTATTTGAGTTTTAGTAGATATACAAGCAGCTTAGTTAATAAACTTTTAATTGCTCATTTCTGACTTCTACCCATAGTTTCTAATTCTTCTAATAAATTCTCTAAATCAATAGCAGAAAATTTTCCTGTGCGGAGTTGGTTAATGGTTGTTCTCAGTCACAGGTAATAATCTTGATCGTATAAGGTTTGAGTTGTTGGTTGTGTCGATGTAACCATATACTGGCGAATATTTGACTATTTCTTTTATTTTAAGCTGAATTTAGTGATTACTGTTATTAATTGAGTTGCAAATTTTACAAACTTGATTTATGCTAAAAATAAGAGTTTATGAAATTAGCTTATATGTCAAATTTACTGGAAAGAATTACAATTA
This sequence comes from Dolichospermum sp. OTE_75_concoct_329_sub, assembly GCA_031376645.1. GTDB lineage: Bacteria > Cyanobacteriota > Cyanobacteriia > Cyanobacteriales > Nostocaceae > Dolichospermum. The sequence continues at coordinate 5,638 of JANMEE010000117.1, forward strand.
ATCCTAAACAATGTGGTGGTCGTCCCTGTATTCGGGGCATGAGAATTAGGGTATCAGATGTATTAGATTTGTTTGCATCTGATTCAAGTGCTGAAGAAATTCTAGAAGAAATGCCGGATCTTGAGGCTGATGATCTCAAAGCAGCACTTTTATACGCTTCACGAAAACTCAATGGTAAATAAAATCAAAACCCTGAGTATTGCATATAAAATTCAGATTGTATACTCAAAACGGCTTAATTATTTGATTATACAGGTAGGGGTTTAGCACTGCCATTGGTGTCAACTTAAGCTGAAATCCTTAATAAATAAGGTTAAGGACAAAACCGATGGCGCGGAATGAACTGCTTCAGGCGATCGCCGTAGGCATTGCCAGAAAAAGGCTTGATAATAGTGGATCTAGGCTTTTTTAGCTAGGAATGGTAGAACATATAAGAAAAGTCAATGGAAAAACAAAAGTTGAAACCCGTTATTTATTAGTAGTTTGACAGATAATGCGAAATTATTAGAAGAATCAGTTAGGAGTCATTGGGGTATAGAAAACTCATTACATTGGGTTTTGGATGTAGCTTTGAGAGAAGATGATTGTAGGATAAGAAAAGATAATGCACAACAAAATTTTGCAGTTCTGCGTCATATAGCAGTAAATGCGGTAGGAAAAGAAAAAAGCCAAAAACTAGGAATTAAAAATAAGCAGGTTTGTGCAGGATGGGATAATGAATATTTAGAGAAAATTTTAGAATGTATCTGATAAAAGTCAGAATATTTAGATAAACATAAATAATTTATTCTCACCAGATTCTCAAAATAATCTAGATTTGTGATGTCAAAAATCTAGATATTCAGAGAATTAATATATAGAAATGAACAAAATTAATTCATTATTGAAAATAACTAATTACTCTAAATTTATTAAATTTTTAGGATATTAATAAAGGACTTAATAAGCATTTCAATTACATTTTATATTTTTCTTTGTCTAAATACACTAATACAACATTTTGTCAACATAATTTTAGATGCGTTTCCCCTGGTATTGCATTAAATCTTGATAATAATGTTGGTCTTAGTAAGCGTTTGTATACTTATGATCCAAAATTTAATCAACTCACTAGCATGACTGATCAACTCGGTCATCAAACCCTTTATCAAATTGACCCGAATAATGGCAATCTTTTATCTCTCACTCAAGTAGTTGCTGAAGTCGGTGGAAACGATGATATTATTAGCCAATTTACCTACACAAATAATGGATTAGTTGACCTCATCACTGACCCTCTAGGACGCATTACTGATAGTGACTATGATGCGAATGGTCGTTTAGTTTCTATTATCTACGCTAAGGGAACAACAGACGAAGCAAAACGGCAATTTGAGTATGATTTGGCAGGTAATCAAACAGCAATTATTGATGAAAATGGCGATCGCACTGCGTTTGAATATGATGCTCTGAATCGGTTGGTAAAAACTGTTGAAGCTGACCCTGATGGTGCTGGTCCTTTAACTTCACCTGTGACCACTTACAGTTATGATGCCAGAGGGAATTTAATCTCGACTACTGATGCTGTAGGTCATGTTGCTCAAAATGCTTATGATCAGTTGAATCGTCTCATTCAGTCTATTGATGCTCTGAACCAGAAGACTACTTATGGTTACGATAAGCTGGGTAATCTGCTCTCAGTTGTTGATCCTTTGGGACATAAGACTGAGAATAAATATGATGCTCGAAATCGGGTGATTGAAACTATTGCTCATGATTTGGGTAGCACTAAGTTTACTTATGATTTGAGTAATAATCTGGTTTCTGTGACTGACCCTGTAAACAATAAGACTATACTTACTTATGATGCTCGAAATCGCAAGACGGGTCAAACTGATGCGTTAGGTAAGACAACACAGTATCAGTTTGATGCAGCGAACAATCTTATTTCCCAAACTGACCGAAATGGGAATCAAACAAAATATCAATATGATGATTTAAACCGTCGTATCCAAACTCAAGATGCTTTAAGTCAGATCTCCAGCACTAGCTACAATGGCGTTGGTAATATCACTTCCACTACCGATGAACTAGGAAGAATCACTAAGTATACCTACGATAACCGCGATCGCTCAAAAACAATTATTGATCCGTTGAATGGTACAACTACCTTCGGCTACGACCTGGTTGGCAATCTTAAAACAATTACTGATGAGCTAAATCGCACTACTAGCTACAATTACGATGCACTGAATCGTGAAATTAGCACTTCCGATCCTTTAGGTCAGACAACTAGCACTGTATATGATGCGGTTTATAATGTCATATCTGTGACGGATGCTCTTAACCAAACCACCAGTTTCAATTACGATGCACTCAACCGTCAAACCAAGGTAACAGATGCTAAAGGTCAGGTTACTACAACTGCTTATGATGCAGTTGGGAATATTCTCTCTATTACTGACCCAGTTGGTAATAAGACTAGCTATACCTACGATGCAAATGACCAATTAAGCAGCGATACCAATGCTTTAGGTAAAACCGCTTCTTATCAGTACGATTTGGCAGGTAATGAGACAGCAACCACAGACCGCAATGGTCGCGTTCGCAAATTCACTTACGATAAGCTGAACCGTCAAATTGGTGAACAATGGCTAGATGCTAATAATATCTCTATTCGTGATATTAGCTACACTTACGATGCTGTTGGTGATTTAACTACTGCTACTGATCCTAACTCCAAATATAGCTATGGCTATGATGTTGTTAATCGCCTCACTTCTATTGATAACAAAGGTACTCCTGTTGATCCATTAGGACTTCAGGCAGATAATGGAAATGACTTGGCTAGGGCAGGTCAAGGTAATGCAAATTATTTTGGAGCTTCTTTTCTTAATGATTCTCTTGTAAGAGATCAATACACTAGAGGAGTTAGTAATCTTGACCCTAGTGATTCTGATGGTAGAACTTTATTAAAGCAACAGGCTAGAAATGCAAGCTCACCTCTTGGTAAAGTGATTGCTGAAGCAATTCGTCCCATAAAAGGAGAAGGTGGTCGTATTGGAGGTACAGCCAACAAAACCAATGCTCGAATTAACCAATTGGGAAAACCTGCAAAACTTTTAGGAGGGGCAGGATTAGCTATTGGAATAGGTACATCTCTTTATAATATTGGAACAGCACCAGAGAATCAACGTGGATGTGTTATTGCTCAAGAAGCAGGTTCTTTAGTTGGGGCTGCATTATTTGGAGCAGGAATAGGAGCATTATTTGGTGGATTTGGTGCAATTCCAGGAGCTGTTATTGGTGGTTTAATCGGTAGTGGCTTAGGATCAATACTTGGCGCACAAGCTGGACGCAATATTTATAACGCGTTTAGGTCTATTTTGTGAATTCAAATTAACCATGAATGAATCTAGAAAAGCTGCTCTGTTTCATCAACTAATTGGTCAATGTCCTCTTTGCAATCAAGCAGTTAATGGACATTCAATTTCTTTATTGTCTTCTGTTGTTTTAAACACAGGAAACCAAGAAAAAATTAGTGATTTGGAAAGTTTAATATCAAGCCGTCAGTGGTCTGATATTGCAAACATAAAAGAAGGCTGTCAAAATTCTGATATGAAGCAGTATTATATCCTTACTTGTCCACTAAAGGGTATGACTTTGTTGACATTTGTCTTTACCTATGAATTATGGTCAGATGATTGGCTAGATGAAGTAATACAGATTTTGCCTGAAGACTTTATCGAACTAGAAAATATTATCAATTCAGCTTGGTTAGCTCTTTAGATAAGATCCATGTTTGTGAATTTGGGAAGGCGATCGCTGTTGAGGATGTGGGAGGGCGATCGCTTTTTGGGATGTGGGGGCGATCGCTTTTGGGGTGTGGAGGGCGATCGCTTTTTGGGGATGTGGAGGGGCGATCGCTTTTTGGATGTGGGAGTGCGATCGCTTTTTGGGGGCGTGAGAGGCGATCGCTTGAGGTTGTGAAAATTGTTAGAAATAATTATCTGCTATAGGAATAATATTTGATTTATGAAAAGATACGTAGGGTGCGTCAGACTGCATAAATTCTATCAATAAACAGATTTGTAATATCTGACGCACCCTACAATACCTAATTTTTTTCAAAAATCAAATATGAGTTCTATAGTAACTAAATAATTAACCAACCGATTCAATCTCACCCGCATCATTGATAAATACAGATGAACCTATTGATAAAGATGAGATCATTTCACTAATTTTTTTCATTAGAGGTACTAAATGATCAGGACGAGTGCTACGAGAGTTTAAAATAATAATTTTCAAAGTTTTATCAGTTAAATTTTGCTGATAAGGAAGATTTTTATCGGCCGTAATAAACACATCAAAAGGATGTTTTTCAGCCAAATCAAGAATTTGGTGATCCTTAAAACCACGCCACCCCATATCATTAACATTGTAAACAATATAACCTTTATTTAAAAAAGGTTGTTTGAGTTTTTTACTTAAAAGATTTTCATCTAGCAATATCATCATTAAGCACAACGTTCCTGAGCAATTATTAATTTAGCTGCATTTTCTAAAACTTTCATAGTTTGAGTCTCTAAATAGGGAAAATCATTAATAAACTCAACTAATCCACCCTCACCTTCAAGATAGTCAAAAAATGTTTGTAAAGGAACACGAGTTCCCGCAAACACTGGAACTCCACTCATAATTTCAGGATCGCAGTGAATAATTCCCTGAGTTTCTAATAAGTTGTTTAGTGTCATGTTTTCTTGAATATATAACCTAATCTTCCTTATTATAACTTGAATGATATGTAAAGTGCGTTAGCCAAGCTTACCTAAGATATCGCTTTTTGGGATGTGGAGGTGCGTAAGCGTTGCGCTCCGCAGGAATCGCTTTTTGAGAAGTGTTCAGGGCGATCGCTTGTAGGGGATATGGGGAATGCGATAGCGCAAGCGCTGACTTGTCAGTTCGCTTTTGGGATGTGGGAGGACGATAGCGAAGCGCTCCGTAGGAATCGCTTTTCTGTGGGGATGTTAGGAGAGCGATAGCTTTTTGGAGATGTGCGCTCACATTTCTAATACAGTATTGAGAGCAATTATTCGGCTTCATCCTGTAAATCAAGTGCGAATTTAATCGCTTGCTGAATTTCCAACATAACTTCCTCTGGCAACTTACCCAATTTTCGCTCTAGTCTTACCGTTGGAATAGATCCAATACCTTGAACATTAGCTATAGAATCCCGCTCAAGAAATTGTAATCGAGGTAGTACAACCTCATAAAGACTTCCTCGATTTTGGGTAGTTAGTGGTACATAAATCGCCAAGGCTCGTGGTGGATCTGGGTCATCACGGGATACAATGACAATTGGGCGTGTTTTTGCAGCCATCCCCAAATCAGCAAGCCAAATTTCACCAAGCTTAGGGTTCATCTAACAAATCCAAAACTTCTTGCTCTACTATACGGGTTCTGAGAATGTCTAAAACATCCTGATCTGCCATTTCGATGATTTCTAGAATACAATGGCGAACTTGTTCTGCTACAGCAGGTTGCCAGTAACTTAACTTTGTACTTAGTTCTGCAATTAAAGCATCCATAATAATTTTGTATACTTCTAACTATCAATATTAAACTACTTTTTTAACAAATTATTACTCAATCTCTCATCAAATTACTATCCTAAACTAAGTTTTGGGAATGAAGGCAAAGGTAACGATAGCGCAAGCACTAACTTGTCAGTTTGCTTTTGGGGGATGTGGGAGGGCGATAGCGAAGCGCTCCGCAGGAATCG
>JANMEE010000119.1:0-18487 GCA_031376645.1 Dolichospermum sp. OTE_75_concoct_329_sub
TATGGCAAACCGATGGTACACCACAAGGAACGGTTCTTACCCAAGATATTAACCAAACGACCTATAGTTCCAATCCCAGTAGTTTTATCACTTCAGGTGGAATTCTTTACTTCACTGCCAACGACGACATTAACGGAACTCTTCTATGGCAAGCAAACCCCACGACAGGAGTTGTCAGCCTCGTTAATAGCAGTATTTCTAATATTAACTATTTAACCGATGTCAATGGCATTGTTTATTTCCAAGCCTACGACAGTACCAATGGTTATGAGTTATGGAAGGTATCAGGAGGGACAGTTACCAGAATTGATTTAGGAAGCGGTGGTTCTTCTCCCGCTAATCTCACGAATATTAATGGCACTCTCTATTTCACTGCTAGTGGTTACAATGGCACGAGTTATCTTGGCACTGAACTTTGGAAAATTGATCCCATCACAGGAACTCCTAGTGTTATTGATATTGTTTCTGGAAGCGGCAGTTCTTCTCCAAACAATTTGCTCAATGCCAATGGTGTTCTCTATTTCCTTGCTGAAACCTATACGAATAACAACGCAACCTATCTTGGCCGAGAACTCTGGAAACTTGACCCAACTACGGGTAATCCTATTTTCTTAAAAGATATTCAAGTGGGTAGCAATAGCTCTAACCCTGGCAACCTAACTTACAGTAATGGAAAACTTTATTTTACGGCTGACAATGGACTGCAAGGGGTAGAACTGTGGGCAGTTAATGTAGATAGTATTAATACAATTGGTAATATTGCTAAAACGGGTGATGAAGATCAAGTCTTAACTTTTACCGTCAGTGACTTTAGCAGTGTCTTTAGTAATAGTAGTGGTTTGTCTCTAGCACAAATTAAAATTGTCAACTTGCCGAGTAATGGCAGTCTCAAGTTAGGAAACAATTTAGTCACTGCGAATCAGGAAATTGCGATCGCAGATTTAGGAAATTTAACCTTTGTTCCCAACGCTAATTTTAACGGAACAATTGGGTTTACCTGGAATGGGTCTGATGGAACTGCCTATGCCCCAAATCCTTCCACTGTAACGGTTTTAATTAACTCAATTAATGATGTTCCCACTTTAGTTAGTCCCATTGCAAATACCAATTTTTATAGCAATCGTTCCTCTACTTTTAGCATTTCTGCTAATACCTTTCAGGATATAGATTTAGGGGATTCTCTGAGCTATTCTGCTACTCTAGCTGATGGTAGCTCTTTGCCAAGTTGGTTAACTTTTAGTGATAGAACTTTTAGTGGAAATCCGACTTCTACTAATGCGGGTCAGTATGAAATCAAGGTGATAGCAAAGGATCAAGCGAATGCGACGGTTAGCGATAATTTTATGCTAACAGTTAGCAATAATGCGCCAACCTATATCTATCTCAGCACTAATACTATCCCTGAAAATACTGCTAATGATACCGTCATTGGTAATCTTAGTTCTGATGACTATAACAGTAATGATACTCACACTTATACGCTCATTAATAATGCAGGGGGACGGTTTGCGATTAAGGAGAATCAAATTGTCGTTGCTAACACGAGCTTACTAGATTATGAATCCGCGACTCAACACACGATTCGAGTCAAAACGACTGATAGTACGGGTCTTTTCTATGAGCGGGATATCATCATTTATTTGTCTAATGTTAATGATTCTTTCGCAGGGACGTTATCCTTTACCTCTCCTACTTTTAGTGTGAATGAAAATGGTGTTCCTCTCGTGGCAGTAACTGTTCAGCGTACTAATGGAAGCGAAGGAGTTGTTAGTGCAAGTATCGCTTTAAGTAACGGTACTGCCACTTATCCGGATGACTATAGTGCGAATGTAGTTAATGTTTTCTTTGCCAATGGAGAAACCAGTAAAACTGTTACTATTCCGATTTTTGACGACAATATCTACGAAGGGAATGAAACTTTAAATTTAACCCTAAGCAATCCCACAGGAGGAGCTACATTAGGGACTCAACAAACAGCAACTTTAACGATTGTTGATAACGAAAGTGCAAGTTTAAAAGTAGTTATTGATAAAGATCTGATTTCGGAGACCGGAACAGCAACAGCAACAATTACTCGTAATACTGATAATACTAATCAGTTAGTTGTTACCCTTAATTCTAGCGATACTACAGAAGCAACTGTTCCTAATACTGTGATTATTCCAGCAGGACAAAATTCTGCTACTTTTACAATTACAGGAGTTGATGATGGTATTAATGATGGTAATCAAACTCTTAATATTACCGCTTCAGCAACAGGGTTAAATAGTGGTAGTGATAGCTTAGAAGTCACAGATATCAATCTACCTGATTTGGTGATAGTGAACAGCACGACTTTGCCAGTAATCAGTTGGGGTCAAACCATCAGCTTGGGTTGGATAGGGGCAAACCAAAGCAGCATAGCAGCCACAGCCAACTGGAGTGATTATGTTTACCTATCGACAGATACAACTTTGGATGCTGGTGATACCTTCCTGGGCAATGCTTCCGTCAATAACGTCATACCGCTTGCCGCTAATGCTACTTACACCAAGAATATTTCGGCTGTCACACCCAACTTTGCCCTAGGAAATGCTTATCTGTTGTTTGTGAGCGATCGCAATAACAACAAAGCTGAAATTGACGAAACCAACAATGTCCTGGCGACAGCAGTGACAGTAACGGCTCCAAATTTGCAAATCACCGATTTGAGCTTACCCAGCAATGGTCAACTTGGTCGTCCCATTACCTTCAACTGGACAGTCCAAAATACAGGCAATGGTACCGCTAATAACCCTTGGCGCGATCGCTTCTACCTATCCTTAGACAATACCCTCAGTGCTGAGGATCTGCTGTTCTACACCGCTGATCGCCCCACGGAACTGGCAGCAGGTAGCAGTTATGCCCAAACCGCCACAGCGACCTTACCAATTAATGCCAGCCTGACCAATGGCATCTATCGGATAATTGCCGTCACCGATGCCGATAATCAACAACCAGAAACCAACGAGAGCAATAACAACTATATTGCCTCTATCCCACTGACTTTACCTCCCACCGCAGACTTAGTTGTAAGTGCGATCGCTACTCCGCTGAGTGAATACTCTGGTCGTCGAGTAGAAGTGAGTTGGACGATTACCAACCAAGGATTGGGAGATGCTACAGGCACTTGGAGCGATCAACTCTGGTTCTCCAGCAATCAAACCATTGGAGATGCTGACGACCTCAGCTTTGGTACTTACGTATTTACGGGAACTATCCCAGCAGGTCAATCCATCACCCGGATTCAAACCCTGACCCTACCAATTGATTGGAGTGGCGATCGCTGGCTGGTAGTGAAAGCCGATAATAGTAACCAGCTTTATGAACATACTGCTGAAGGGAATAACACGGCGATCGCCTCCCAACCATTAACAGTGCAGTTGTCAAACTTCCCAAATCTACAAGTGAGCAGTATTAATGGTCCAGTGGAAGTGAATTCCAGTAGCCAAACAGAAGTTACTTGGGTTGTTGTCAACAACGGCAATGGGTCAACTACTGTCCCGACTTGGTATGACAGAGTTTGGCTATCCCTAGATGGAGTTTTGAATAATAACGGGGATGACTTCCTACTCGCTACAGTCACCAATCCTAGCTATCTGGATGTAGGTGAAAGTTATACCAGTCGAGCTACTGTTAGCATTCCTCGCGGCTTTGATGGACCATTTAGCTTTTTGGTGCAAACGGATGCTTACAACCAAGAATATGAATACACCAACGAAGCAGACAACACCCGCACTCGTGCAGTGAAAGTCAACCTCACAGCACCTCCTAAACTAAAAGTTACCAATGTTGTAGCTCCTAACACAGTGTTCTCTGGGCAAGCCCTGACCCTGAACTGGACAGTCGAAAACGTGGGATTGGGTCGCACTTTAGAAAACCGTTGGTACGATGAAGTATTCTTCTCCACGGATGACACCCTTGATATCTCTGATGTCCGCTTAGGCACTGTGAATCATAGCGGCATATTGAATGTCGGTAGCACCTATAACGCTTCTCGTTCTGTGCAGTTGCCTATTGGCATTTGGAGTAATCAAACCCCACCCCAACCCTTCTACTTAATAGTTGCCCCCGATAATGGCAATCAGGTATATGAACACGCCTTTGATGCAGCCAGCGATCGACCTGGCTATCGAGCTATCCAAGTTCAATCCACCCCTCCACCAGATTTACAAGTCACCAATCTGACTGGCAGTGATGCGGTTGCTGGACGCAACCTCACCGTTAATTATCAAATTAGCAACGAAGGATTTACAACCGTTCCCGCTGCACAATCCTTTTGGAATAATAACTTCTACCTTTCTACTGATTCCCAACTAGATGCCAGCGATCGCTATTTAGGTAATCAAAGCACAAATGCCATTCTGGATGTGGGTCAATCTATCAAGGGCAGTATCAACTTTACCCTGCCAGTCACGACCACACCAGGCAATTACTACCTGATTGCCACCACCGATGATGGCGATCGGGTATTTGAAGTAGACAACGTGACAGGTGTTAATAACAATACCCGCGCCAGTGTCAATCCAATTACGGTTTATCCGGCTATTCCCGCAGACTTGGTTGTCACCAACCTGGTTTTAGCCCCTAACGTGGAAGCCGGTAAAGCTGCTCAAGTCACCTGGAGTGTACTCAATCAAGGGGTTGGGAATACCATTGTTAGCAATTGGTCAGATACCCTGTATGCCTCCTTAGATAACGTTGTTGGCAATAGCGACGATATCTTTATCGGTAACTTTAGCCACAATGGTTTAGTTCAGCCCGGTGAAGTCTATACCAATACTAGCCTGGTTACCATTCCTGCTAACCTGCAAGGCAATTACAACTTCTTCTTACGGGCAGATAGTAATAATCAGGTTTACGAAGCAAATGACAGTAATAACAGTGCTAGTTCCCAATCTTTAATTAACCTGAACCAATTGGGGGATTTGCGCGTCACTCAGGTAAATGTGGCTACTACTGTTGCTTCAGGCACTCCCTTCACAGTCAACTGGACTGTTGCTAATAGTAATGCTCGCACTAATGCTAATACCTGGACTGATAACATCTATCTATCTACGGATAATCAATTCAGCCCAACTACCGATTTATTAATTGGTAGCTTCTATCGCAATTCAGCCTTGGAATCCGGGGCAAATTATACCGCTAACGCAAATGTCACAATCCCTATTGATGTATCTGGGAACAAGTATATATTTGTCCTGACAGATGCTGCTCAAAATGTTGGCGAAGCCGATGAAACTAATAACGTAAGTCTTGCCAATATACCCATCACTGTGACTTTAAGTCCTGTTCCCGATTTGGTTGTTAGCAACGTCAACGCCAGCGCGATCGCCTACAGTGGACAGACAGTGCAAATTGACTGGACTGTGACGAATCAGGGTGGAAGTTCTACCACAAATAATTGGGGAGATTATGTTTATCTATCCCGTGATCAAATCTTTGACCGCTCCAGCGATATCTTCTTGGGTGCAAGCTACCGTAATGAACTGACTACCGGGGCTAACTATAGCGTTAGTCAAAACTTTACCGTCCCCCGTGGATTATCTGGACAATACTATACTTTTGTGCTTACTGATGCCACAAATAACGTTTACGAACGGACTGCTGGGGAAGGAAATAACTTCAACATCAATAGTCCTGTCAGCAATATTATTTTGCCTCCCCCGGCAGATTTAGTGGCCAATGCCAATAGCATTAGCTTATCCACGAACAATGGCGTACCAGGTGATTTCATCACAATTAATTACACAGTGGAGAATCAAGGCAGTGATGTGGCGCGGGGCAGTTGGCAAGACACCCTCTATCTATCCCAAGATGGACAATGGGATATTAATGACGCGGTTCTGGGTACGGTTTATCACAATGGAGATGTAGGAACTAGCAATAGTTACAATGGCAGCCTCACCGCTAAATTACCAGGCGTTGTCCCCAATAATTACCAAGTAATTCTGCGTAGCGATATCCGCAACCAGGTTCCTGAAACCAATGAAAATAACAATCGTGCGGTTTCACTAGGACACATTGCCATGGATGTTGAAGCCTTAGCAGTGGGTGGTACAGATAGCGATACCCTCAGCCAAGGACAGTCCATCTACTACAAAATTCAAGGGGTAGCAGGACAATCCCTGCGCTTGCAATTTGATAGTAGCAATAATAATGCCGCCAATGAACTCTATGTCCGCTATGGACAAATGCCCACACGCGGCCAGTATGATTATGCCTCGGAACCTTTTGTTGCCGATCCCAACCTAGTTGTTCCCATTGAGCAAACAGGCACTTATTATGTCCTAGCCTATGGGGCAGGGGTGACGGGTGCGCCCAGCTATACCATTAGTGCCACAGAAATTCCCTTCTCGATTTTAAAAGCAACCAGTCGAACCTTGGGTAACGTGGGACAGTCCACCATCCGCATTGAAGGATCCCGTTTTGACAATACCACAACCTTTACTTTGGTAGATCCCCAAGGGGATGCGATCGCATCTAGCACCATTTATCGAGTTAATTCCACCACTGCCTATGCCACCTTTAACCTAAAAGGAGCGGATCTTGGCACCTATGATGTAGTAGCCAGCAAGGGAGGTGTAACAACTAGCCTGAACGACACCATCACTGTAGAAGAGGGAATAGGAGCCGATCCAATTTCCACCATTGATGGACCAGCGCGGGTTTGGTCTGGACAAAAGTACCTGATTAATGTTCAGTACGCCAATAACGGCGACACTGATAGTTCCGCACCCTTATTGTTAGTTCGGGGTGTGGATCATGCCAGCATTGGCACCCATGCTGAAACCATGTCATCGGGTTCGATGGTGCAGTTCTTGGGATTGGGTGAGGATATCGGCACAACGACCCTAAGACCGACAGAAGCCCATAGCTTACCGCTCTACTTCACCCATACTGGAGGAGAAAGTCCGGCTCACGTCAACGTGTCTTCTTACAGTGCTAATGACGCTACTTTAATTAGTGCAGCGGATTGGCAGGAATTGAAAGCCAGTACCAAACCTTTATCAGTAGACGCAGGAATTTGGGATAGTTTCTGGGCTGCTAACCAACCGGGTATTGGTAATAGCTGGGGCAACTATGTTACCTTTGTTCAAAATCTTACCAATACCTATACCCAACCCAATGAAAGGGTTTATGAAATCGGAGAACTATTTAAACGCTGGTACGAAGCAGTTGCGCCCACGGCCACCTATCTAACTCCTAAATCAACCATTTCTGGACGTATCCTCGATGGGAATGGTCAAGGTGTCGCTAATTTCCCCATCAACCTCTATCGGCTGAATGCTGATGGAACACAAACATTGGTGATTTCAGACCTGAAAGAAGCACCCAATTACGTCGCTACGGATAGTCAAGGTAATTACACCATTTCCTCTCTGGATGGAGGGAACTACGTGATCAGGCTTTCCCTAGACAGTCAGCGCACATTTGTGCCAGTCGGTGATCTTACAAGCCTTGGTCAAGCAGCCTATGCACACACATTGACAATTCCCGCGGGTAGCAACCAAAGCGGTCTAGACATTACGACTTATACCGCTCAACCCAGCACAATTACTCCCCAAAAGTTTAATGCTGGAGCCAAAAGAGTTTCCATTGTCCAAGATGGAAATGGCATTTCCCATCTGTTCTGGATTGGCGGCAATGAAGGCAAGGGTTATACCCAACTCTGGCACGCTTGGTTTAACGGCAGTCAATGGGTAGATGCAGCGGCAATTCCTGGTGCAGCCTATATCGATAGTTATAAAGTTGCGGCTGGAAACAATCTGCTGGCAGGTCAACCAGGTCTGATTATCACTTGGGCAACAGGAGGGGATCTAGTCGATAACACGACGACTTCATCAGCTAACGAAGTTGAGATTAACTATCTTTTTGGTCGAGCCACTCCAACCAATGGCTTTGAGTGGTCTGCACCGATTCCTCTCACTCACAACAGCATAGCTGAGGGTACACCTTCTCTAGTGATTACTGATGAAGGCAATCCACTGATTGTGTATTCACAAGTTGATGCTTCCAGCGCTGATGACAGCGATCTTTACTTTAATACCGTTAATCCAGCCGTCAATTCTCTAACTTGGTTTGCCCCTCAAGCCTTGACCACTAGTACAAATTTGACTGAAGATAACAGTTTTCTAACTGGTGGAGGTACTTCTAAAGGTGGGGCTTCCGTGGGATTTGCTTATGGTGCAGCGATTCCCAGCCAAGTACCTGTGATTGGAGGAACTGACTTTAAGTTAGCAGGAAGGGGGGCAGCTAATTGGGATAAGGATTGCGACGCTGCTAGTGCCAATAGCTCGATCACTATTGAAGGAGAGGTAGGGGGTAAATTTCCTGCGGGTGGTCAGCCAAACCTCTTTGGTGACAGCCTCAAAGCTGATAGCTTTAAGTGGAAAGGCAAGGGAGAAGTCAGTGGAGATGCTAAGTGGAAAACCAAGAAGGGAGTTTACGAACTCAAGTCTGCTAAAACCAAGATTAAGGCCGAAGTTTCCTACGAACAAACAGGCATTCTAGAGAAGTTACCAGCGCAAGTAACTGTGCCAATCAAAACCGTAGAAAAAATCTTGGATTTCTTCTTTAATAATGACGCTGAAATCACATCCGGCTTGCGTGGCAAGCTCAGTTTTACCAAAGAAGACAAGTATAACGCCAATGGCGGCACTGATGGATATAGCCAAGTCGGTGTAGCGGCAGAAGTATTTGCTAAGTTGAAAATTGGTGGCACGAAAATGCCGGGGTTTAAGAATGCTTTGGCTGAAGGAGAGTTGGGTGGCTCAATCTACGCCACCCTGACATCGAGTACCTTCAACGGGTTCTATGGCACAGTTGGTATTGGTGTCTATGCGAAAGCGAAGATTGCTCCCTTCACAATTACAGGTTCAAAATTCTTTGCTAACTCCGGATTCTATTTTGGTGGCTACGAAGCGCAAGCAACTTATGTAGTGCAGCAAACTATTGGCGGTAATTCTCTGAATGTTGATCCTAATAATATTGAACCAGAGGTGCAATTAACGGAGCGATTTGGCACTTTAGCAAATCCGGTCGTTCTCACTTCTGGAACCAGCAATGTCTACGGACCCAATAGTGTATTGACTAATCCAACTGCAGATACAACCAATGATGATGCACCCTATTTAGTCAAAGGGGCTAATGGTCAGGTGATGATGTCCTGGATCGAGGACAGTGCTACCGTAGCCGGACAGCAGCAGGTGATGGTGTCTCAGTTTAATGGTGCGACTTGGAATAACCCCACCGCCATCGCCCAGGGAGCCTTGGTTAAACAGGTAGTGATGAGCTATGACCAGAGTGGTCGGGCGACGGCAATGTGGACAATGATTGATGTTGCTGCTTTCGACGAGTTGAATTTGGATGGGATTAATGCCACTCCGACCACGAAAGAACAATTGGAAACATTAATACAAGTGGTGAATACAGCCACCAATGTTTTCTACGCGGTGCAAAATAATGATGGTAATTGGTCAGCCCCCGCAGTTATTGCCAATGTTGTAGGCAATGATGCGTCTCTCACCATTGATCGGGCTGGAGATGGCCGATTGGTACTGAGTTGGATTAACCAATCCGGGGGAATAAACCACCTGATGACAACTTTCTGGGATGGTGTTGATTGGACAACTCCCACCATCCTTGCCAATGGCAATGTCGGCGCTCCTAGTATTGGCAAAATTGGTAGTAATACAGTGATTTTCTGGAGTCAGCGCGATAACTTTGACCTCTCTACCGATGACTTTGCCGAAAATGTTTTATCTAGCACCTACAACAGTTCTACGGGGCAATGGTCAGCCCCATCCCTGTTCGATCCAGTCTTGTTGATTGGAAGTAATAGTACCACCCAGAATTTAACTGTTGATTCTCAGTTACTAAATCAACAACCAGAATTGATTGTACCGGGAATTCCTGGTGACTTCCCCGGAAGTCCCCCTTCCGATTGTCCCTGTGAACCCAGCAAGGGTGATTACTGCCCACCACCTTTACGATCTGCTGACCCCAATGATATTGCTGGACCTCAAGGTTATGGCGATCAAAATTGGATTCATTCTGCCGTGTTGGGATACACGATCCAATTTGAGAATATGCCAGAGGCAACGGCACCGGCAAAACAGGTACACATTACCCAACAGTTGGATGCAGATTTGGATTGGCGGACATTCCGCGTAGATGACTTTGGGTTTGCCAATGCCCGCATAGAACTAAACGGCGATCGCCCCTATTACTTTGGTGAGTACGACTTGCCAGATAATTTCTTTAATCCGCTGATTGCCTATGCCAATAAACAAGGCTTTACAGACTTCAACCCCAATCCCGCAGACTACTTAATTCGCGTCTTGGCAAATATTGATATTCAGACTGGGTTAGTAAGTTGGGATATGTCGATGATTGATCGACAAACTGGTGCATTACCTCTGGACCCCTTGGTTGGTTTCTTACCCCCCAATATTAAAAATGATCCTGCCACTGAAACTGATAATGACATTTCCGGATTTGGAGAAGGATTAGTTACCTATACCATTCGTGCCAAAGCTGATGTCCCAAGTGGAACGGTGATTGATGCTCAAGCCAGCATTATCTTCGACACCAACGAACCGATTTCTACCCCGTCCATCTTTAATACCCTCGATACTGCCAAGCCCACCAGTACCATAGAGCCGATCACTTCATCTCCCGATACACCTACTTTCTTGGTTTCCTGGACAGGTAATGACGATATCAATGGTTCTGGGATTGCTAACTATACCATTTACGTTTCCGACAATAATGCGCCCTACGAAATTTGGTTAGAAAATACTACTCTTAACGAAGCTCCCTATACAGGTGAATTAGGTCACAATTACCGATTTGTCAGCGTAGCCCAGGATAATGCCAGTAATATCGAGTGTTTAACCTGTCTAGGCAGTAGTAATCCAGATCTGCCTTCAGTAGACACACCAGGACAAGCTCAGGTAACTCTTGATGGTCCAGGGATTTTAGGATTCAGTGCTACCACCTTTACAGTGAATGAAGATGGAACGGCGATCGCGGGTGTTACTGTTACACGCACGGGCGGCAGTGTTGGGACAGTAAGTGCAACCATCAAACTCAGTGATGGTACTGCCCGCGATGGACTAGACTATGATGCTACGCCGATTACTGTCACCTTTGCAGCGGGTGAAACCAGCCGAGAGATCTCGATTCCTGTGGTTAAAGACACTTTGGTTGAAGGCAACGAAACAGTTAACCTCCAGTTGCAAAACCCGACCGGTGGGGCAGTTATCGGGACTAAAGATACTTCCCAGTTGATGATTGTGGATGACAGTATTCAAATTGGCTTTAGCAGTAACTCTTACAAGGTCAACGAAAATACACCCGGTTCCGCGCAAATTACGGTGAATCGGACTGGCAATAGCAACATTGCAGTCAGTGCCACCCTGAATATCATCGGCGGTACTGCCACATCAGGGGTAAACTACAGCGCTACCAATGCGATCACCGTCAACTTTGGATCTGGTGAAACTAGCCAAGTTATTAACATTCCCATTCTCAACAACAACCTCCCGGAAGGAGATAAAACCCTATTATTCAATCTCAGCAATGCTACCAATGGAGCGGTCATTGGTAATCAAGGAAGTACAGTCCTCACCATTGCCGATGATGATACCAATCTCAAATTCAACCTGATTGCGGAAGAGGGCATGAGTGCCAGTGCGATCGCCGCCTTCACTGAAGCAGCAAATCGCTGGTCTATTCTCCTAGCCGATCCTGTCACTCTTAATATCAACATTGGCTTCCGGGATTTAGGGCTAGGTAGTCTTGGTCAAAACACCTCAGTCCGCAATAACTATGGGTACGGGAATGTTTACACAGCTCTGAACAACGACAAAACTTCCACCGCAGATCAATCGACCACTGGATATCTAGCATCAGGGTCAAAATTCGATCTGTTAATTAACCGGACTAGCAACTCTGTCAATGGTGCAGGAAATGCTACCCCATACCTTGACAATGATGGAGATGCCAATAACACCACCATTCGTCTGAACCGAGCTAATGCTAAAGCTCTCGGTCTAGTGAGCATGAATGCTGCTGGACAGGATGCTCAAATTACCTTCAACAGAAACACCAGTTTTAACTGGGACTTTGACCCCAGCAATGGCATTACATCGGGTGCTTACGACTTTGTGGGTATGGCATTCCATGAACTGGGTCATGCCCTAGGCTTTGAAAGTGGGGTAGATGTACTGGATATCAATCCTCCCCAACCAGATGACCAATACACCTATGTTACCGCCTTAGATTTATTCCGATTCTCTTCTACCAGTGTTGCTAATGGGGTGGGTGTGATTGACTGGACTGCCGATAGCAGAGATAAATATTTCTCTCTGAATGGTGGTACAACCAAATTGGTCAGCTTTGCGACCGGGGTGAATTATGGCGATGGCAGCCAACCTAGTCACTGGAAAGATGGGTTGGGATTAGGGGTTTTTGATCCCACCTTGGCTTCTGGTGAACGTCCCCAACCCACAAATTATGACCTGACAGCAATGGATGTAATTGGTTGGAATTTGGCAGCCAATGTGAACAACCAACCTGGTGAACTGAATTTCAGCGCCGCCGTCTTTGATCTCCAAGAAGATGGAACGGGTTTAGTATCCGTGACGGTAACCAGAACTGGAGGCAGTTTTGGGGCAGTTAGTGCCATCATCCGCCTGAATGGTGGTACAGCTACCAGTGGGGTGGATTATGATGGAGCGGATATCACAGTAACCTTTGCCAATGGTAATGATGGGTCAAAGTCTATTCTTATTCCCATCACCAACGATAGTCTGGCTGAAGGGAATGAAACCTTCCAAGCTACCTTGATTAATCCTAGCGGTGGTGCAACCTTGGGTACTCAAACTACAGCCAATGTCACCATTGTTGATAATGATATCCAACTTTCCTTCAGCGCCCCCGGCTTTATCTATAGTGAAGGACCTAACGGTGGCACTGGTGGTATTGCCATTACCCCAGTCACAGTCATCCGTAGCGGTGATTTAAGCAAGAGCGTTGACGCAACTATCACCTTCAGCGATGGGACAGCGATTGGATGTAGTTGTCCAGATTCCTCTATCACCAACGATTACAAAAATATTCCCATCCCTATCAGTTTCGCCGCTAACGAAACCAGTAAAGTTGTGAATCTATTCATTCGCAATGATCAAAAGGTGGAAGGGGATGAATCCTTTACCATCCATCTCACCAATCCCACCAACAACGCTACCATTGGGACTAAATCTTCAGCTACGGTAACGATTAAGGATGATGATAGTTATATCAACAGTCCATCTGCGGTGAATATCACTGAAAATACTACAGGTGCTGCTTACACGATCACCACACTACAGCCAGGTAATAATAACGTTTTCCTGACCTACAGCTTGGCAGGTACTGATGCAGAGCAATTCAATCTCAACAGCACTACTGGCATTATTGCCTTTAAAACTGCTCCCGATTATGAAGTTGCCACTGATAGCAATCAGGACAATACTTATAACCTGATGGTGATGGTGAATGATGGTACTATCAACGACTCCAAGGCGATCGCCATTACCGTGACGAATGTTAACGATGCACCTGTGTTGGTAAACAATGCCCTGATTCCTGTGAACTCAGGTAGTAGCTTCATCATTACCTCCGCGCTCCTGCAAACTACTGACCAAGACAACACCGCAAGTCAACTCACCTATACCTTGACGACTCTCCCCAATGCAGGCATCCTCAGACTGAGTGGTAAAACGTTAACCGTCGGCAGCAAATTTACCCAAAATGATATCAACACTAATCGGGTCACATATCTGCAAACCATTGGTAATACTGCCACCAGCGACAGTTTTGGCTTTAGTGTTTCTGATTCTCTACCCTTGATTCCTGGAACTACAGTGATGGAAACCAGTACCATCAAAATTAATCGCGCCCCCACTGGTTTAACCTTAGATACACTTGCAGTTGATGAAAAAGTGGCAGCGAATACCATTATCGGTAGTTTTAGCAGTACAGATGTCAATTCGGGCGACACATTTACTTATAGTTTGGTGTCTGGTAATGGAAGTACAGATAACAGCAAGTTTTCTATTGTTGGTTCTCAACTGAAAGTTAAAGTATCTCCTGACTACGAAACTCAGCCCGTTTATAGCATTCGGGTTCGTACCACTGATGGTGGCAAGCTGTTTACAGAAAATACCTTCACTATTCAGGTTAACGATCTCAACAATATCGTCACAGGGACGAGTGCTAACGAATCCTTCAAAGCCACCAATGATATTGATAGGATTCAAGGTATGGGAGGTAAAGACACAATTACGGTTGATATTGCCAACTTACAATCAAACGATACATTTGATGGTGATAGTCTGGATAACTCAATCACTCCAGGTGTTGATACCTTAGTGATCGCCGGTGGAATTAATACCCAATCTCTCACACTCGACCTCAGCCAATCAGCAAATCAGTTTATTACTTTACTTGGTAAAAATCTGAGTGATGTGGTGGTGAAAAACTTTGAGAATGTTACACTCACCAGTTTTGCAGGTAATGCTACCATCAGCGGCAGTGATGCCGCTAATACCATCACTGCGGGGACAGGTAACGATATCCTCAATGGTGGCACTGGTAACGATATTCTCAATGGTGGCGCTGGTAACGATATCCTTGATGGTGACACTGGCAACGATATCTTAGATGGTGGCACTGGCAATGATACTCTTAATGGTGGTGCTGGCAATGATAACTTGAAGATGATTTTTGCCAACCTGCAATCAAGAGACATTCTTGATGGTGGTGCTGATATTGACACCTTTACCTTGAGGGACGGAATCAGCAGTGACAGCATGACCTTAAATCTCACCCAAGCAAATCAACTGGTGAGTATAAATGGCAATGCTGTTAACGATCTGGTAATCGCTAACTTTGAGAATGTGATGCTCACCAGTTTTGCAGGTCATGCCACAATCACAGGTAGCAATATCCCAAATACCATCACAGCCGGGACAGGCAACGATATCCTCAATGGTAGTGGTGGTAACGATATTCTTAATGCTAGTGCTGGTGATGACATCTTAATAGGCGGTCTGGGCAAAGATATCCTTACGGGTGGTGCTGACAGAGATCGCTTTGATTATCAGAATCTTGGTGACTCTCTCTTATCAAACTATGACCTGATCAAGGACTTCGATGCCAATAAAGATTCCTTCTTAGTCACCACTCTACCAACAATCTTTACCCAAGCAGGAAACGTGAGTGTATTATCTCAAACCGGGATTAGTACCAAATTAACCGCAGACAACTTTGATAAGAATCAAGTTGCTCAATTTAGCTACGGCACTCGTACCTTTGTTGCCATTAACGATTCTATTTCTGGCTTCCAATCCGCTAATGATGCCATTGTTGAATTGACCACAACCGGATTAACCGGAATTTTAGGATTAAGCAATTTTGTCACTGTTTAATTCTGTTAAGAGACTTCCAATTAAAAAAATATCCCAAAATTTCTTGTGGTGCGGGCATCTTGCCCGCTAATAATACAAGGACGGGCAAGATGCCCATCCCACAAAATTGGATAATCTTTTTTGTGGAGTTCTCTTAGTAAAGTGTTGTTCCTGAATTGTAAGCATTTTTAAAACTGTTATAGTCATACTCAACTTGAGCAGCATAATCTAATGCAAAGTTGACTATTTCATCTTTGAATTTACTTTTGTCAGTCACAACATCTGTTACTTGTTTATCAATGCTGTAAGAAACGATGCCAGAGTTATAGTCTTGATCAGAAATAGCATGGTTTTTAGCAACAACCTTACCCGCATAACCCATAGCATCCATAAACTTAGACTTTGTAGTTAGCAAAGTATAATCAAAATCCACTTGGTAGGGAGATTTTTCTCTGAGCATAAAAGGAATACCATTCACTGTGGTATAACCAACCAAAGGATCGGTATTAGATAGCATCGCTTTCATTCCTAGTGTAGCTCTACCGCCTTCATTGTACCCATAATATGAACTTGATAAACGGCCGGGAGCAGCTATTGCTACTGCACTAGTAGTTTCCTGCTTCATTTCCAAAATAACATCATCACTAGTAGATGAACTTTGTCCTTCAATCAACAAATAATAGCGATATCTACCCAAGCTACCAGTTCCAGAACCTAACTTGAGACGAATATCTTTTAACGTATAGTAATTGCTACCATACTGTTTACTACTAGAAATTGAAGAAATATAGCTGCTTATTGCTGCACTAATAGCAGAATAAGTTGAACTATCTACAGGTTGAAGCTCAGAAGTAGTTTGAAAAACGCGATTACCACTGCTATTTATTTGAGTGTATTTATCTAAAAAAGTAGAACGGCTTTTACCTGCTACTGAGTTGATTAAATCTTGTACCACACCATTTGTGTTTCCTGAATCCAAGCGATATGATAATTCATCATTTGTTCCCTTGAAGTCATTCATTTTATTCAAGTAAACATCAAGGAAATTACGAACAATATCTTGAGCATCACTAGAACTTAAACCATTTTCTTTAGCAGCTAAAAGAATGGAAACTGCCATGCGACGCAAATCCCAAACATACTGTCCAAGATAGCTTTCATCAAAGTCTGTGGTATCTAAAACATTATTATTATTGTTATCCCTGATTCCTCCCAGATTCTGTAAGTGCATATCTCCTTCTAACCAAACCGCAGAAGTTTGAGAATTAACGTAAGCAGAACTGGGTAAAGTCACCATATCTTTGTAAAAAATGTGGGCTGTTCCTCGATAGAAAGCAAAGGGACTAATAGCCATTTTTTGCATCTTTGTCCCTAGTTCTTGCGGTAACTGGGATTTATAAGGATGGTTGTAGTTATAGATTTCGTTCACTACCCAAGTTGAGCGGGAAGTAGCAGCTTCAACAGTGGTAGTAAAACTTAAACTCAAAATTAACGCGGTGGCAATAGCACTCAATGGTTTTAGCATCGTATTTTATACAAAATGTCAGGGGTATTTATTTACCGAACTCCTTGTTTTTACCATATTAGGTTGTATGAAATCAACACTTTGCAAATCTATGGTCTATGGTAAAGGTATAGCTTGGAAGATAGAGAGAATAAGTAGTTTTTGAGCACCACTAATAAAATACGTATATCTAATAAGTATATGGACAGAATTAATTACAAGATATTGGAGAACAATTAACTATTTCTAGTTGTCGTAGTCGTCTTTTAAATGGATTAAAAATAATGAATAAACGAAATCCTAAAATCTTATGTTTCCGAGCAAAGCATTAACTCTAATTTGGTTATTGCTTGTATTGATGCTTTTTTTTTTGATAGAGTCAATAAGCCAACAATTATAGTTGTAAATCGCCATCTGCAAAGCATTATTTTTGCCAAAATGACTATCTAAAACTAAGTAGGTGAGAAGACTATAACTTTACTACATCAGCCCTCTTTTCATCCTCTTTTTTTGGCTACAGTATTGATTATGACAATCAATTCCAGATGCAATCCTCATCCCCCGCTCACAATCCCCACCTATGAGTACATTGAAGGTGGAGACTTCCGCGATATGTTAAACTAAAAGGTCTTGTACAGCAAAACCTGTCAATCAAAATTAAGTAATTATGTCCAAGGTTCTTGTCTCCGATCCAATTGACCAAGTAGGTATTGATATTCTTTCCCAGGTGGCTACAGTTGATGTCAAAACCAGCCTCAAGCCAGATGAACTCAAAGCCATCATTGGTAACTATGACGCGTTGATGATCCGTTCTGGAACTCGCGTTACCCAAGAAATTATAGAAGCTGGCACAAAATTAAAAATTATTGGCCGGGCTGGTGTGGGTGTGGATAACGTTGATGTTCCCGCAGCTACTCGCAAAGGAATTGTCGTCGTCAATTCCCCAGAAGGTAATACCATTGCCGCAGCCGAACACGCTTTAGCGATGATGTTATCTTTATCTCGTCATATTCCTGATGCTAATGCTTCAGTCAAACGTGGTGAGTGGGATCGGAAAAGCTTTGTTGGTTCAGAAGTATACAAAAAAACCCTCGGCGTTGTCGGGTTAGGAAAAATTGGTTCTCATGTTGCGTCTGTAGCTAAAGCTATGGGGATGAAACTCCTCGCTTATGATCCGTTTATCTCCGTAGAAAGAGCGGAACAACTCGGTTGTCAATTGGTGGAGTTAAATTTGCTATTCCAGCAAGCCGACTATATCACTTTGCACATTCCCAAAACCACGGAAACTGCCAACTTAATCAACGCTAAAACTTTGGCGTTAATGAAACCCACCACCAGAATTATTAACTGCGCTCGTGGTGGCATTATTGATGAAGTAGCTTTAGCAGAAGCAATTAAAAATGGTGTAATTGCGGGTGCAGCCTTAGATGTGTTCGATTCCGAACCATTAGGAGAATCAGAATTGCGATCGCTCGGTAAAGAAGTAATTCTTACCCCCCACCTCGGT
>JANMEE010000128.1:0-28041 GCA_031376645.1 Dolichospermum sp. OTE_75_concoct_329_sub
GAGCTTTTGAATTAATTTTTGTAGCTGCTCATAATCTAGACCAATTAATCTTTGTGTTTCTTTATGATTCTCTTCAATGTGATTCAGTATTAAACTCATATTTTCCTGTTGAAAACTAATTATTATATTCTTTTACCATAAAATGTTACTATTTTGGAGATGTCTATTGAAATTCCATTATCCATAGTGTCTAAAAAACCCTTAACTGCACCGTATTGCACCATGGAGCGGTTGCGGTGGGCAATGCCCACCCTACAATACTTAAAATTTTTCAAATATCATTTATGATTCCTATTCCTATATCTATGATTCTGATAGTGTAGGGTGATATTCAGATATAGTGCTTTTTTTATGAATTTTCGTGATGAGTTTAAATTGTTACTCCGCGCTCGTTATCCGTTGATTTATATTCCCACTTATGAGGAGGAACGGGTAGAAGTGGCGATTCGGGAAGAGGCGATTAATCAAGGTAATCGTCCGGTGTATACTTGGGATTTTGTGGACGGTTATCAGGGAAGTCCTAATGATGTGGGATTTGGTAAACGTAACCCGTTACAGGCTTTGGAGTTTATAGAAAAGTTGAATGCTGCTGCACCTGCGGTGTTAATTTTGCGAGATTATCATCGGTTTTTGGATGATGTGGCTATTTCTCGGAAACTGCGTAATTTAGCCCGACTGCTGAAGTCGCAACCGAAAAATATTGTTTTATTATCGCCCCGTGTGGCTATTCCTGACGATTTAACGGAAGTGCTGACGGT
Organism: Dolichospermum sp. OTE_75_concoct_329_sub; assembly: GCA_031376645.1. Lineage (GTDB taxonomy): Bacteria > Cyanobacteriota > Cyanobacteriia > Cyanobacteriales > Nostocaceae > Dolichospermum. Next base: position 759 of record JANMEE010000128.1, read on the forward strand.
GGTTGAGTTTCCTTTACCCAACGCCTCGGAGATCAAAACAGAGGTGGAACGGCTGTTACAAGCCACCGGAAATCCACCTGTGGGTAAATTTTTGGATGATTTGGTGCGTTCTTGTCAAGGGTTGTCTATGGAAAGAATCCGCCGGGTCTTGGCACGAGCGATCGCATCTCATGGACAATTAGAACCAGAAGATGTAGATTTAGTCTTGGCAGAAAAGCGCCAAACTATTCGCCAAACCCAAATCCTCGATTTTTACCCCGCCACTGAGGAAATTACTGATATTGGTGGATTGGATAATTTGAAAGATTGGTTAATTCGGCGCGGTGGTTCATTTAGCGACAAGGCACGACAATATGGTTTACCTCATCCCCGGGGGTTAATGTTGGTGGGAATACAGGGAACTGGTAAATCTTTAACAGCAAAAGCGATCGCTCATCATTGGCATTTACCTCTGTTACGCTTAGACGTAGGGCGGTTATTTGGCGGTTTGGTGGGTGAGTCAGAATCGCGGACAAGGCAAATGATTCAAGTAGCAGAAGCCCTTGCCCCTTGTATACTATGGATTGATGAAATTGATAAAGCTTTTTCTGGTTTGGGTAGCAAAGGTGACGCAGGAACGACTAGCCGGGTATTTGGGACTTTTATCAATTGGTTAGCCGAAAAAACTTCCCCTGTGTTTGTCGTGGCTACCGCTAACGATATTCAGGCCTTACCACCGGAAATGTTAAGAAAAGGGCGATTTGATGAAATTTTCTTTGTCGGTTTACCCAGCCAAGAAGAAAGAAAAGCAATTTTTAATGTGCATTTATCCCGATTACGTCCCCATAATTTGAACAGCTATGACATTGAGAGATTAGCCTACGAAACCCCCGATTTTTCCGGCGCAGAAATTGAGCAAACTTTAATTGAAGCTATGCACATTGGTTTTAGTCAGAACCGGGACTTTACGACTGATGATATTTTAGAAGCTACGAGTCAAATTATCCCCTTAGCGCGAACTGCACTTGAGCAAATTCAAAAACTCCAAGAATGGGCAGCAGCCGGTAGGGCGCGTTTAGCATCAAAATACAATCCTTTGAATGAACGCATTCAACGACAGGAAAACAATTAAAAATTAAGAATCAAAAATAAAAAACACTCTTAGCTATTCCCCTATTCCCTATTCCCTGTCACCTGTCACCTGTCACCTGTCACCTGTCACCTGTCACCTGTCACCTATCACCTGTCACCTGTCACCTCTTCCCTGTCCCCTATGTTTACAAACGTACTTAAATTTATACTCGGTTTTGCGTTAGCGATCGCAGTTTTATGTGGTACTGGCTTGACAGTTGCCCTCTATTTTGTTAACCGTACCGCTATAACTCCTCCCAAACCGATGTATGCTAACGATAATCCATCTAGCCAAGCCAAAAAGCCCAAAGCTATTCCCAAATCTCAACCTAAGAAACAAAATACTCCTAACCCTACAAGTAGCCCTACATCTACTCCCACTCCCACAGAATCACCCAAATCCTTACCACCAGATGCTTACGAAGGAACTGTTACTTGGGCAGGAGGTTTAAGTATGCGCTCAGAACCAGATGGGAATTCTCCAACTACAGGTGGAGTTGGCACTAATAAAAAAGTGATTATTTTAGAAGAAAGTGCCGATAAAAAATGGCAGAAAATTCGCATTGCTGATACAGATAAAGAAGGTTGGGTAAAATCAGGTAATATTCAACGTTCTCAGTAAATCTTTCCAAGTTTTCTGTATATTTCCCAGTCTACTAACTACTAACAAAACCACGTTTAATTTGTTCGCGTTCAATGGCTTGAAATAAAGCCATAAAGTTACCTTCCCCAAAACCTTGAGCCAGAGAACGACGTTCAATAAACTCAAAGAAAAAAGTTGGTTTTGAGAAAATTGGTTGACTGAAAATTTGCAGTAATAACTGCCCTGGATGAGCATCTTCATGCCAGTCTACCAGAATTTCTTGATCAGCGATCGCTTGTAACTCTGGAAGTGATAGAGAAAATTTATAACGTTGTTGTAACTGGGAATAATAATTTTGGGGAATAGAAAGAAAGGATAAACCAGCAGTCCGAAACCGAGAGATAGCATCCACAAGATTAGGTATTAATAAAGCAATATGTTGGATTCCCGCGCCTCTATTCACGTCTAGAAACTCCTGAATTTGCGAACTAGGTGAAGCTGGTTCATTAATTGGTAATTGGACATGGCCATGAGGAGAAATCATTACCTGACTGTGCAAACCAGAGCGATCAGTTTTAATATTAAAAGTTTGTTGGGGTTGAAAATCAAAGATTTTTTGATACCAACTAACAGCCGTTTCTAACTCACCAACTCCTACATTTAAAACTAGATGATCAATAGCAGTAATAGAATGATGTGAAATATTTTCGACCTCTTTTATTTTTGCTTTATTTCTAGTAATTAACGTATGATTCAAGCCACCCCAAGCAGCAATTTTAGCATACTGACCAAATCCAGCATCTTGAACAGGTTGGAGAATTGTTGCACCATTGATTATAGCCTTGGCTGTCAATGCTTCTACGTCATCAACAGCAAAAGCTATATCAGCTACACCAGGAGGATGTTGACGCAAAAATTCAGCCACAGGGCTAGTAGGTAAAATGGGAGAAGAAAGTAAAAAGTAGACAGATCCACTTTTTACCACTTCTGTACAGGTATGTAAGGATTTTTGATGATCAGAAAGACTGGAAAAAATGCCATCATTTACTGCTTGAAAACCAAGACAATATACAAACCAATCTCGCCACCTTTGGGCATCTTCGACATAGAAGTGAACGTGATCAATTTGCAGCATAATTCATTTAAAATCTTGTATTTACTATCATCTTTATCTATCACATACTAAAAAAATAAATGACTCTCAGGTTGAATATTAATTTCCATTGGTATAGCTTGGGGTTCAGCGGATAAAGCATAAAAAATAGCATTTGCAGCAGTTTCACAACTAAGCATTTTCTGGCGATCTACTTTTAAATTTACCTTATCCCAAAAAGGGGAATCTATCCCCCCAAAGTAAAAAAGTGTAATTTTCACACCAAAGCGTTTCAGTTCTTCTGCCATACACTTACTAAAACCCACAACACCAAATTTAGAAGCAGAATAAGCCGCTGCCATTGGCATAGAATGTTTACCCAGAATACCGACAACATTACAAATATGACCAGATTTACGTTTTTGCATTTCTTTCGCTGCTGCTTGGGTAGTGTAAAAACAGCCTTTTAAATTCAGATCCAGCATTGCATCTAAATCTATCGGTTCAATGTTATTGTATGCCTTGAGAATACCCGCTCCGGCTGTATTGACTAAGACATCAATTTGTCCAAATTGGGCTACTGTTGTTTGAATTAACGCTTCCACCTGTTGAGGTTGAGTAATATCGGTAGGAACTGTTATAACATCTGCTGGTAATTCATTTGCTAATGCTGCTAAACTTTCTCTGTTTCTAGCTACAAGTACCAACCGCGCACCAGTGGGGGCTAATTGACGAGTTAAGGTAGCACCAATACCACCAGTAGCACCGACAATGACAATAACTTTATCTTGCAGCAGCATAATATTTACATTTCTTTACAGACTATATTTATCATACAGTCTATCCCGGTATTCTGGATTTAATCAAATAAATCAAACGAATCAAACGAATCACAGTTCCGACAAAATCATCTAAATCACACAAATCACATAAATCACAGTTCCGACTTAACCCCCACTTCCCATTTTTTACCTACTTGTTGAACTTGCAAAGATTTGCAAGAATGCAAAAATTTAACAAAACTACCACCAATCTGTAATTGTTTTATTTGTTCAGTGATTGGTTTACCATATTGCTGATAAAACTTACTCCCTAAAATGCTAATATCAACAAATTTCTGATTATCTACTTTGCTAAAATCAGTCAAGATATTATTAATCGCTTGCTCTAAATCTGCGAAAGAATTAATAGTAGATAATATTTTTGATGTTGTAGTTGGGAATTGTGAATTATCCTGACTATTTTCTGATTCGGGTTGATGATGTTCAAATAGTGTGAGATATAATTCAGATTTTTCATCAATTTGATGAACTACAATCTCCGATGGATAGTTAATAAATATCTCTCTGGCTTTTTTCCCAGGAAAGTGATGAGAAATAATTTGACTAATAGTTAATTGATGTTTGCTTTTAAATAATTTAGATAGGAGCGAAAGTTTAATCCAATAATTTGCAGTTTGTTTTTGTTGTAATTTAATTAAACCCTTAATTTGGGAAATAAATTGCTCTATAGATGGTATCTCTGGCAGGGGTTTGAGAGAATAATTGATAGTTTCACTAGTAGCACTATTGAATACCTTAATGTTTTCCCCATGCTGACTAACTTGATAAACTAATATACCATTTTGCTGTAGTGTATTACATAAGTTTGTCATTACCTTATCTGATGAACAAACAAAAACTTCTTTAATATTGGGATAGCGTTCATGAATAGAAGAACCAAGAGCAATCATTTTACCATCAGCATTATCTCTCCCAGCAGGAACATGAATTAAATCATAACCACGTTCATGTAATTCTATATCTAACTTTCCGCGATTTGACCAATTAGCAAAAGCAATTTTAACTTGCAAAGGACAATTACAAATAGTGCTTAAAAACCTTTCTGTACTGGTGTTAAGTTGGAGGTTTTCTGCATCTAAAAGCAAAATGGCTATACCAGGAGATTGTCGCTGGAGTAAATGTGTAGTATTTAAATCCGGATTTTCTGGATTTAGCCCATGAATAGAGGAAATTAAATCTGATAGTATTGGTGAATCAAAAGCTGCGGGAACAAGCACTGCTTTTAGAGATGATTGCAGTTTTTGTAATAATTCATGCCAGCTTTGAGTTTGACTGAGTATGGCTCTAAATTTTGTCCTTAAAGCTGATTTATTCGCAGATATTTGCCAATTAATAGTTCGATATTTTGCAATTAATAATTCTGGTTGCTGCTGTTGAATAGCAATAATTGATTGACAAATCTCGACAGAGATTTTTTGCAATAAGGCGGAATCATGATAGGACATAGCTTACATCGTACAGTAGAGCATCCTGGGCATAAAGTCTGAAGTCTGAAAATATATTTTCCAGAACTCAACCTTCAGTAACTTCTATAACTTTAACTGTTACCTTACCTTGTGCCAACTGAATCACTAAATTTTCTCCTATAGTCAACTCTGATACAGAACGAGGAATGATCCCGTTTTCTGTTCTCACCACTGCATAACCACGCTGTAATACGGCTTTGGGGTCAATACTAGCCAATTTTTGCCGTAATACTTCTAAGTGCTGACTGGCTTGTTGCAATTGTCCTGTTGTGACTTGTAGTAATTGCCGATGTTTCCAAGATAACTTTTCTTTTTCCTGTTCTACTTGTCTATCTAACCGTAATTGACGCAATCGGTGTTTTAATCCCTGTAGCTGGTTTTCCCTAGCTGCTAATAATGAATTTACGGATGTACATAAGGCTGTAATTCTCTGCTGCTGTTGAAGTTGTAAGTTAGATAGTACGGGAACAACGGTTTCTGCTGCGGCTGTTGGTGTATGCACGCATAAATCAGCGACTAAATCTGTTAAGGATTCATCCCTTTGGTGTCCAATACCAGTAATAACGGGAATAGGACAATTAGCAACAGCAATAACCACTCTCTCATCATTAAAGCAAGCTAACTCTTCAACAGCACCACCACCTCTTGATAAAATTAATACTTCTGCTCGACCATCTTTTGCTACCAGTTCGATAGCTTTAACTATGGATGCTGGCGCTTGTTCACCTTGGACTGTAGCAGGTGAAAATAAGATGTGTAAGCCGGGATATCTATGTTTGAGGGTTTTCTGAATATCACCCCAAGCAGCGGCGGTAGGTGAGGTAACAACGGCAATAATTTGCGGATGTGGGGGAAGATATCTCTTTCTGGCTGTATCAAATAGCCCCTCAGCTTGTAAGCGATTTTTTAGTTGTTGATAACGTAATGCCTGTAAACCCACACCCGCAGGTAAAGCTTGCCATACTGTTAATTGATACTCTCCCCGTTGGGGATAAATGCGAATACTGCCTAAAATAATTAACTGTTCACCAGTAACTGGCATTTGTGCTAATTTTGCTACTTGACTTTTCCAAGCCACGCACTTAATAGAGGCTGTACTATCAGTATCTTTTAATGTAAAAAATAACCCACTCTGGTGATGATTGGTGCTGGAAACTTCTCCAGTTACCCACACTTGTCTGAGAATTTCATCTTGTTCTAAGAGTAATTTTAGGTAGTCTGTTAAACCAGCTACGGAAAGGGCGGTATTAGGAAAGTCAAAGGTCATAGCAGTAGGTGATAGGTGATACAAATAACCGAGATCCCCGAATTCTTAGATAATCTTGTCAATAAATGATCAGGTGATAAAAGAAGTCGGGAATCTTTATATTGCATATTCACTGTAAGGAATCAAAAGGGGACCACACAGGCATTTCTTGACAATTATTCAACATTTCCAATTCTTCTGGGGAAAGTTCTGATGAATAATCATCTGTGGGGATTATTTTCTGTTGATTATCTTCAGCATTAACCGCAGATTTTAAGTTATTAGCAACTGAATTTTTTGTTAATTGTGAGATATATTCCTGGAGATGTTCTACTACTTGTTTTTGGATATTTAAGGGTAAAGTTTCCATTAATGAGATTAATGCTTGGATATGAGGTGACATATTGTGAATATTTTTGTTAAAAATCTGATGTTGACTTTAATTCTTCCATGCTTTTGATCACTTATACCAATTTCTTAATATGTCCTAGGGACTTCCAAGAAATAAAATCCCCAAAAATTTCTTGTGGTGCGGGCATCTGGTCCCCTAATCATCCAGGACGGGCAGGATGCCCATCTCACAAAATTGGGTAATTTATTTTTTGGTGTTCCCCTAACTCATGCGCTTTTGCTTAACCCAACCTAAAAAAAATAGCTCAGGTATTGGAATACTAATCAAAGTGATGATGTAATCAATTCCCAGATTTTATCTTTTTTAATCAGTATTTTGTTGTAACCAGTTTTCTAAATCAGCCATAGCAGAAAAATCAAAGATACTTTCTCCTAATGTTTCTAATTGAGAAATTGATAACTGGCGAATTTGTGATGCAATTGCTATATCTAAATTACCAAACTGCTTTGATAATAAACGAATAATTAAATTAGCTTCACCTTGTTGTTCACCTTGTTGCAAACCTTGTTGCAAACCTTGTTGTAAACCTTGTTGTAAACCTTGTTTGAGGATTTCGTTATACCAGGGTGATTCTCTTAATACTGTCATATCCCACCTCATGATTTGTTGAACTATTGGTATTTCTAGGACAAATGATGCAAAAAATGATAATAAGGGTTCTAAATCGCTTAACTTTTCATTTTCTCGCAGTTTAATTACTGCTTCTTTGACAATTGCTTCTTCTCCACCTCCTTTGAGAATGGGTACAAAGGGTAATAAAGTTGTTAAGTTTTGTTGAAATACTAAACTAGCTTCAATTTCCCTCCAGATTGATTACCCGATATTCTTGATAACTCTTCATTCCCATAAACTCCTGTTCATAGAAATTGGGAATGTTGGGTGTTTTGACGTGGGGTAAAATATTGATGAGTACAGGATATATGGGTAATTTATAACGTTCCCGTGCTAAAGCAATATAAGCCGTCATTCTCAGAGGCATTGTCTCTTTATAACGCAATTGTAGCTCATTGAGAATTAAAAATTCACCCTCTGGATTTTCGGCTTTAATCAGTACGTCATTATCGCGGCTAATCCATTGAAATTCTGAGGAAATAAACTCTTTCACCCGAATATCTTTTCTTTGTGTTACCCATTGTACCCAATTATCGGGTGCGAGACTGATTAAGCGTTTACTACCAATATCTACTTTTTTGGTCATGGATTGATGATTGGAAAATCAAAAAATTAGGGGAGAATTATTAATTAAGTTAGTATTATTGTATCATAAAAGTTCAATGCCTTTTGCAGATCATTGATAACAGGACTTACGCAACTGGCACATTAGTAGGGTGCGTCAGATATCAACAATCTGTTTATTTACAGGATTTATGCAATCTGACGCACCCTACAACAGATTTTTAGTGTGACACTTGTGTAAGTCCTAGATAATTTCCCTCACGCTTTCAGAATCGGGATATTGAACACGCTGACGATAAAACTTTATATACTGATATAAGAAAAGACTGATTTATGACAAGACAACCGCACGACCAACTGGCCAAAGAATATCTAGAAGAATTATTAGCACCTTTAGGAGAGGTCAAAACCAGTAAAGATGTAAAAAGCGAAGTTCAGGAAATAGATGTTTGGTTTGTTCCAACAACAACAGCTATAAATTCTGAATTAGGATTATTAGGAAAAATGGCAGTTACAAGCTGTCTTTTTGAACCTTACCGTAATGCACCTAATGAAATTGAAATCAGAAGTTGTTTGTTAAAATTGTATAGCGTTCAGGGTGAATTGTTAAGACAAGCGAAAAGAGAAAAACGTTCTATCTCTGAAGAAGAATTACCTTTTCTATGGATTTTAACACCAACTTGTTCTGAAAGAATCCACAGAAGGGTTTGGAGCAAAAACAAAGGAGGGATGGGAAAAAGGAGTTTATTTTCTGCCAAAATACCAGAAAGCGGCTATTGTTGCCATTAACCAATTACCCATAATAGAGGATACACTATGGTTAAGAGCAATGGGAAAGGGCAAAACTCAAACTGAAGCTATCAGCAAAGTTGTTGAACTTTCACGAGAGAATGATAAATTGAATAAACTGGTAGAAATTTTCGCATCTTGGCAGAAAAATTTAGAATTGAATAGTGATGTTAATGATGAAGAAGTAAGGGAGTTAATTATGAGTTTATCACCAGCATATCTTAAACAATGGGAAGAATGGAAACAAGAGGGACTTGAAGAAGGAAGACAGGAAGGAAGACAGGAAGGAAGACAGGAAGGACGACAGGAAGGACGACAATATGAACAGCGTTTGACGGTAGAGAGTTTGTTAGTAGTGCGTTTTGGTAATTTAGATGAGGAGTTATCTGCTATTGTGACTCCGATGATGGAACTTTCTTTGACGGAAAGAACACAGGTATTAGTTAATCTTTCCCGTGAGGAATTATTAGCTAGGTTTAAAGTTGATTAAATGTAATGAAAAATAGAGGCGTTTTAGGTAACGTCTCTTTTAATCTTCTTCATCAGAATCTTGTTGTAAGATACGACGGTTCAATCTTTCATATTCATCCTCTAGTAGCCACATTTTAGCGGCTTCATAATTGTCACTAGTAAAGATGATTTTATAGTTTTGTGCAGGGTTATGGATACAGAATTTTCCTGATTGTTCTTTGACTAACATCAGAATATAAGGAGGAGATATCAAAGTATCTACCCAGATTTCTGCAAACTCCCATTCAGTTTCTTGTTCTGATATTTGAGAGATTTTAGTAGCTTGTACGGGGTTTTGTGCGAGGTATGACATGATATTTGCTTGTAGTTTTCTTAATTTTTATTTCACCGTAGTGCAGAGGGATTTGAGTACCGTCTGCAAAAATTGGATGGATAAGGATAGTCAAAATGTGATTATAATTATCAATGTAATTACTCACCTGCATCTATGAGTCAGTGTCTTAACCCCGACTGTCTACAGCAAAATCCACCGAAGACGATATTCTGTCAACGTTGTGGGAGTAAACTGGTATTGCAAGAACGGTATCGTGGTGTGCGGGTTATTGGTGAAGGTGGCTTTGGAAGAACCTTTTTAGCAGTAGACGAACAAAGATTAGATACTCCCTGTGTGATTAAGCAATTTTCACCCCAACAGTCGGGAAGTGCGGCTTTAGAAAAAGCGACGGAGTTATTTAAACAAGAAGCTTTTCGACTGCGAGATTTAGGGAAACATTCACATATTCCTGATTTACTCGCATTCTTTCCCCAAGAAGGAAGATTATATTTAGTTCAGGAATTTATCGAAGGTAAAAATTTGTTAGATGAATTACAACAAAAAGGAAAATTCAGCGAATCGGAAGTTAAACAGATATTAGTTGAATTATTACCTATTTTACAATTTATTCATGATAACAAAGTTATTCATAGAGATATTAAACCAGAAAATATTATTAGAAGTTCTCAAACTGGTGCTTTATTCCTAATTGATTTTGGAGTTTCTAAGGAAGTTAGCGGAAGTGTTTTGAGTAGAGTGGGGACGATTACGGGAACGCTGGGATATGCACCACCGGAACAAATGCGCGGGAAGGTTTTTCCGAATAGTGATCTTTATAGTTTAGCTGTAACTTGTATTCGTTTATTAACGGGATATTTTCAAAAAGATGATGGTGATGATTTAATATTTGATTCTATGAGAATGGAGTGGATATGGAAACAATATGTTTCTGTAAGTCAGGAGTTAGAAATAGTTTTAGATAAGATGTTGCAAGACATTCCAGTTAATCGGTTTCAGTCTGCAACAGAGGTTTTCTCAGCATTACAAATACAGGCAGTCCCAGCTAATATTAGCTTCCCACAACTACCTGTTTCTCCTAATCCTTTTCAGCAAGTTTTACAATTTATTTCTCCACCACTAAAACCACCAGTTTATCCTAACCAAAATGAAAATTTAGGAAATGGAGTAATTTTAGAAATGGTAGCAATACCTGGAGGAAAATTCCTCATGGGTTCACCAGAAGGAGAAGGAAATGATCGGGAAAAACCGCAACATCAAGTTACCATTCAACCATTTTACATGGGAAAATACCCTGTTACCCAAGCACAATGGGAAATGGTATCACGCTTACCAGAGGTGAAGATTGATTTAAGGTCTAAACCTTCACACTTCAAAGGTGCAAATCTTCCAGTTGAAAATGTATCATGGCATGACGCACAGGAATTTTGTGCTAGGATTAGCAAAGCTACAGGTAAATTATATCGCTTGCCCAGTGAAGCTGAATGGGAATATGCCTGTAGATCAGGAACTACAACTCCTTATTATTTCGGTAAAACCATTACTACTGATTTAGTAAGTCATGATAAAAAGTATGGACAAACCACAGATGTGGGAAAATTTCCCCCCAATGCTTTTGGTTTATGTGATATGCACGGAAATGTATGGGAGTGGTGTGAAGATGGCTGGCACGAAAACTATATAAACGCGCCTAAAAATGGTAGTTGTTGGATTGATATAAACGATGACAAACGTATGCTGCGTGGTGGTCATTGGCGCATCAATCCAGAAAGTTGCCGTTCTGCTTTTCGCGACAACAGCAACTTCGATGACAACAACAAGTATATCGGTTTTCGAGTTGTGTGTAGCTAGTAGGTTTGGTTGAAGCAAGAAGACCTAACATTTCCTATAATTATAATTGTCAGAATCAGGATTTACAGGATTTAAGGATTTTCAGGATTTGATTTTTTGCTAAACCTCTATAAATGGCTGAAAAAGAAAATCTCTTCCTTTGCGTCTTTGCTCCTTTGCGACTACCCTACGGGATCTCTAAGAGAGATTGCGCGAAATAAGTAGGTAAAGAGAAAAATTTAAAGGTATGTGACGAAATGTAAATTCAATGAATGCCTTGCAAATAGGTTATTTCACGGTTTTTACAAAACTAAACATATATCGTTTTTATTATGTTTACCTACTTAATTGTCAGAATCAGGATATCCACCGATTAAAGGATTAACAGGATTTTGTATGAAGTTTGATTTTTTGGGATGTGATATGGGAAATGTTGTTCCAGGAAAGTATTCAGTATTATTTTCTGTTCTGATTCAGGCATTACCGTAACATTCCAGGCGAGCGCTGCTAAACTCAATAAAGCCTTACCCGATATAAGAGAGCGATAGCGAAGCGCGACCTAGGAATCGCAGTATAATATAAATAACTTTTACCCTATATTTCTATGACATTAACGGAAATTTTACCATCACTGCAAAAATTATCTCATCAAGAAAAAATTAAGGCTATTCAATTTTTAACCACAGAATTAGCTAGAGATGAACAAAATCCAGGTTTTCTTGAAAATGGTAAAACTTATGAAGTTTGGTCGCCTTATGATGCTTTTGCAGCGGAGAAAACTTTAACTGATATGTTGCAGGAACATTTACAACCAAAAACAACTAAATGACATTTAAAAAACGCTGGCAATTTATTGAAAAATCGAACTCTTTAGGGGAAACTAGCTTAGTTCCTTATATTCCTTTGCGCTTATCATATCAAGATAACTCGATTTCAGTATCAGGATTATTAGACACAGGCGCAAGCGTCAATGTTTTACCCTACGAAATTGGATTACAATTAGGACTAGATTGGGATAAATGTGATACATCTGTTACCCTAGCAGGTAATTTAGCTAAATTTCCCGCCAAAGGAGTTATTGTATCAGCTACCATTGATGAATTTCTACCTGTGACTCTGGTTTTTGCTTGGACTCAAGCTGAAAATACACCTTTACTATTGGGAAGAATCAATTTTTTTCAAGAGTTTGATGTGTGTTTTTATGGTTCTCAATTAGCTTTTGAAATTTTTACCAAGTCTAATGAATCTTAAATGGTGGTTTAGCAGTAGCGCACCAAAGTTATCACCTTTCTTTAGTTATTAAAAATGAAGTGCGATATCGCCTTTTTGCTGAAATGAGAGCGCGATAGCGAAGCGCTGCTGCAAGCAGTTCGCTTTTTTGGTGGAATGAGAGAGCGATTCCTAGGTCGCGCTTCGCTATCGCTCAAAAAAAGTTATAATTTAGAAAATACTCTTGATTAATGTCTTATGCTAACTACATACACCGCAAAATATACCAAAATAAATAGTGGATATATGGGACAACTGATTGAATGGCAAGAAGTCATTACCGAAGGAGAAACACTAGAAATATGCAGAGCCATGTTACAAGATGCACTCAAAGAAATGATTTTTGCCTATCATCAGCAAAGTAAAGAAATTCCCACAGGAAACTCTTTACTTGAACAAATTCCTGTAGAAGTATAATCATGTCCGTAAAACGAAAAGATTTAATTAAGTATTTGGAAGAAAATGGATTTTATTTATTGCGGGAAGGTGGCAATCATTCTATTTATACTAATGATATAAAAACTATTCCCGTCAAAAGACATCGTGCAATTGATCGTATTACTGCCAATGCAATTTGTAAACAAGCTGACTTATTACCTAAGTTTTAAACATTATAGCGTCCCGGAGGGAACTAGTGCTGCTGTAAGCAGTTCGCTTTTCTGTAGTTATCGAAAATAGAGAGCAATCTTAATTTTCGCTATTTATTATTCTAATTTTTCCATGCTTTTGATCACTTCTACCAATTTCTGAATATGTCCTAACTCATGGGTAGCCATTACAGATATTCTAATCCGGCTGGTGCTAACTGTGGGGGGACGAATGGCTGGGGCAAAAATTCCTGATTCTCGCAAATGCTTTCCTGCTGTTAATGCGGCTGCTGCATTAGGTAATTGAAAACATAATATCGGCGATTCTGTGGGTAATAACTTTAAATTAGGTAAATTCTCTATAATTAATTGTTTTAAATAATTGACATTTTGCCAAAGTTGCGATCGCCTTTCTGGTTCTTCTCGCACTATCTTAATAGCGGCTAAAGCTGCTGCTGTGTCTGCGGGAGATAGGGCGGTGGTGTAAATCCAACTGGGGGCGCGATTGCGTAAAAAGTCAATTAGAGGAAGGCTACCAGCAACATATCCGCCTAAACTCCCCAAAGCTTTACTTAATGTGCCAATTTGAATTAATTCTCTCCCTGTACAACCGAAATGTTCTACACAACCAGCCCCAGTTTTTCCCATGACTCCAGTGGCATGAGCTTCATCGAGTAGTAGCATAGTCCTAAATTCTTCAGCTAAATCTAGCAATTGTGGTAATGGACATAAATCACCATCCATACTAAAGACGCTATCAGTGATGATCAAACAGCGGCGAAAATTTTTCCTGTGTTCCCATAACTTTTCTTGCAGTACTGCAGTACCATCGTGCGGATATTCCATGACAGTTGCACCGCTGAGAATTGCTCCCTTTTTTAAGCTGGAATGATTATATTCATCAGATAAAATTAAGTCTCTTTTGCCGACTATGGCCGCAATTGTCCCTAAATTTGCTAAATAGCCAGAACTAAAGACTAGAGCGTCTTCGGTTTGTTTCGTAGATGCTATTCCCTGTTCTAATTCTCTATGTATTTCTCGATGCCCACTGAGTAATCTAGAACCTGTACTACCAGTGCCGAATTGTTGAATAGCAGTAATGGCGGCTATTTGTAAGCGTTCATCTCCTGCTAATCCTAAGTAATCATTACTGGCAAAATTAATAACCTCTTGCCCAGATAATACCACAGTTGCACCAGGTCGGCTGTGAATAGTTTGCACGGAACGATACCAGTCAGCCCGATGAATAGTGGCTAAAGATTCATTTATCCAAGCATAAGGATTATTATTGATCATGAACTAGGAACACTCTACTTCACTGCTGCTGAGATAAGCGATCGCTTGTCTAATCCAATCTTCCACATAGGCATTTTTGGGTAAACCAATATCTTCGCTAACGACGTGCAAGGCGTTACTAACTTCATGGGCAGTATATCCCAAAGCAAAGAGAGTCATTTGCACTTCTTCTAAAATTCCCGGTGCCGGTCCACCTGTGGCTACGAAGAATCCCGCTGATTTGCGCCATTCAATTAGTTTGCTCTTGAGTTCTAAACAGATACGTTCAGCGGTTTTCTTGCCCACTCCAGGGGTTTGAATGAGCATTTGGATATTAGCGGCGACAATAGCTTGAACTAACTCTGGTAGTTCTATTGTATCCAAGAGCGCGATCGCTAAAGCTGCACCAATGCCGCCGACACTGAGCAAATGGCGAAATAAATCTCGTTCGGAAGGAGAAGAAAAACCGTAGAGCATGGGTATTTCTTCTCGAATCTGGTAATGGGTAAAGATTTGGATCACATCTCCAGTTGATGTTAACTGGTTGGACAAACGTTGGGGAATTTGCAAGTCGTAGCCCATGCCATTTACTTCTAACGTCAAGATGACGCGATTAGGGGTAATGGCTTGGACACCAGCAACGATACCTTTAAGATAGCTAATCATTCTAGGAAACCAAAATATTTTAAACCTTCCATAATCCCAGCAGCACAACGGTTTTGGGCGAGGTAACGGTAGTCCGCAGGATGCTGATGATACCATTGGAGTAACTCTGGACGAGCATTCCCGACAATGATTCCCCGTTCCCTACCGACTGCGAATAAAGCAATATCATTACCCGAATCACCACAAACAACAGTCTGCTCGGCTGCAAATTTCCACTTCTGTCGTAAAAACTGCATTGCTTGACCTTTATCGCTGGTATGGGGTAAAATGTCAAGGTCAATTTCACTACTATAAATTAACTTTACATTTAGTTGAGTTTTTTGCAACTCGGCCTCAAGTTGTGGTAGGATACCGGACAATTCCGCCTTCAGGAAAAAACTGACTTTGAAAGGACGTTGTTCTGTATCTGGTTGTAGCACTAATTCTGGGAATTGCTCAGTAATAGAGAGGATTTTTTGGCTATCCCAGCCTTGAGAGAGGATATTTGACCATTCTAAGTCAGAATTATGACTACCATCTAAATAAATTTCCGTACCGACAGACAGAACAAGCGCGTCCGGTGCAAAAAGGTTTTTTTCCTGTTGGAGTTCGCGGTAAAGAACAGGGGAACGTCCTGTAGAGTAGACTATCTTTGTCCCATATTCTTGACGATGTTGTTGCAAGCGATCGCTCAATGCCAATAATGCCTGATCATCGCCTACGAAGGTATGATCTAAATCAGTTACAAATAAAAATTTTGTCACAGTCAACTCCTTTTGTGAGGTTAATCAACAAAAGTGTATGCTGTTTTGGTGGGCAATGCCCACCCTACAATATTTAATATTTTTTTAGGAATCATTGAGGATTCCTAGATATTAATTAATCGGTATTTTGTTGTCACCAGTTTTCTAAATCAGCCATAGCAGAAAAGTCAAAGATACTTTCTCCTAATGTTTCTAATTGAGGACTTGATAACTGGCGAATTTGTGCTGCAAGTTCTTGATCTAAATTACCAAAACGCTTTGATAGTTGACGAATAACTAAATTAGTTTCACCGCGTTGTTCACCACGTTTTTCCCCTTCTTTGAGGATTTCTTGATACCAGGGTGATTCTCTTAATACTATCATATCCCACCTCATGATTTGTTGAACTATTGGCATTTCCAGGACAAATGCTGCAAAAAATGATAATAACGGCTCTAAATCTTCCCACAGATTAATGACTCGATAGTCTTGATAACTCTTCATTCCCATAAATTCTTGTTCATAGAAGTCGGGAATATTAGGTTTTTTGACGTGGGGTAAAATATTGATCAGTACGGGATAAATGGGTAAATTATAACGTTCTCTGGCTAAACCTATATAAGAGGATGTTTTAAAAGTTTTCAAGGTATAAATTAACCCCTCTTGTAAACCTCTCCCCGCACCCCTCCCTGACCCTCCCCTACAAGGGAGGGAAAAGGAGCAGCTTTTATGACTGGAGAGGCTTTGAAACCCCCCTTCCCAGCCTTCGGCAGGCTGCGCTAACGTAGGGAAGGGGGGCAGGGGGGTTAGGTTTTTGGAGATTATTGGTTTTATTTAATACTTTATGGCTAACGCCACGCTATGCCTCCGGCACACTTCGTGAACGCTATCAAACACCCTCTTAAATCATGCGATCGCTATTTCTGCTATAAAATAATTTAAATCTCCTAAAAATATCCCCATAATTAAAATTGTATTTCTCGTAAAGATGAATTTAAAATCTGTAAAAGAAAAATTATTCCCGATCATCAAAATTATTTCCATTATTCTGATTCCTAGTGCGATCGCTTTAGAATTATGGAACATCCAAACAATCACAAACAACCATCAATTACCAATTGCTAATACATTAAACCCTGCTTTAATACTTGCTCATATCGCCTTATTTGCTCATTTTATCGAAGCAATAATTGCTAGTATCTACGCACCAAGTAAAAATCAACCAGCAATCAAATATGGAGTTTATACATTTTTTGTCGGTACAGTTGGTTTATTAGAATTGTTTGACAATGAAGAGAAAGAGTTAAAGGGAAAAGATTAGAGGTTTTTCTTTCCCCCTTTAAACCAATTTTGCTTTAAGCTTTACCACCAACTGGAGTAGCATGAATTAATTCTAGTTTCTGTTCAGTAGCAGGAAGTTCAATAGTTTGAGCCGATGTCGCGCGTTGATTACGATCAAAATTGTTTACACGCACAGGTTGACCTGTTTCAATAGATTGATAAATAGCTTCAATAATGCAAACATCATTCCATCCTTCTATTCCTGATGGTTCTGGGTCTTTATTTTGGAGAATGCAATCCGAGAAATATGTGAATTCGGCTGCTAATTGATCGTGAGCTGCAAAGGTACGTTCTTGAGTCTCTCCATTAATCGTGAGGTAATGCTTAATTTCTCCCTGCCAAGTATAAGCAGATTCTACTCGGATGTCGCCTTTATTGCCGACAACCTGGTAAGTAGAAACTTTTGCTCCACCAAAACTACAAGTAAATGTTGCTAATCGTTCTTGGGGAAAGCGGAGGATAACGCTAGCCATTTCTTCAACTTCGCTAAAGCGTTGTTCTGGCTTGGTAGCAGCTACAGCAAACACTTCCGTTGGTTCATCTTGGAACAGATAGCGAGCGGCATTAATGCAGTAAACACCAATATCATAGAGTGTTCCCCCACCTTTATTTTCTTGTAAGCGAATATTTCCCTCTCCAACTTGTTGAGAAAAAACCGAGTTAAAAAGTCGTGGTTCACCAATTTGACGCGATCGCACAATTTCTACAGCCTGCATATTTCCTGGTTCTAGATGTAGCCGATAAGCAATCATCAGCTTGAGACCATTGTCTTTGGCAGCTTTATTCATGGCCTCGCACTCTTTTTCTGTCACAGCCATCGGTTTTTCACACAGTACATGAATAGCCTGATTAGCTGCCCGCACAGTGTACTCACAATGGAGGTGATTGGGTAATGCAATATAAACGGCATCTATCAAGCCACTTGTTAGACATTCCTCGTAGTCCTCATAAGTATAAGTATGCTCAATACCATACCTTTTACTGATTTCTTCACGTTTGATCGGATCGTCGGAAACCAAAGCCACTAATTCCGAATTATCAGCTTGAGTAAATGCAGGTAAAGCAGCTTGTTGAGCAAACCAACCTAAACCAACAACGGCATAACGAATTTTGCGTTTTTCGTTTGTAGTTGTCATTTTTAGACCTCTCGATGAAGAACTGACTTGAAAAAATCATTCTTTTATAGTGATGAAGTTTTTCCAGTATTCCCTCATACTGATGAGAGAACTTTAATCATACTTAGGATATGCTTTCTTCATAATTTTATTGGCTCAAATTTACTAGGTGTAATTTTTATTTTACCTTTCTTAATTTTTGGAAAATTTAATCAAATTCTTGATTAAATTAACGAAGTTTTATCTAAAAACTTCACTATTATTAATATCCATGATAAATCCATTCCCGTCCTGCCTTTTCTGCTGCTTCTGGACTGTAGTAAATTCTCTGTTGACCAAATACTTCACCACCAGCACTAATTAACCGAAATTCCCAACAATCTGATTCTGTGTGAAATACCAACAAAGTAATATTATTAATAATGACAACTAGATGAACGTTGATAAGCATAGGGCGTAGTTTTGGTTGTCTACCTTAATCAAAACATATTTCGGCAATAACTATTGTTTTTTCCCATTATTCTGGTTTGCCATCGAGAATGATAATTCTATCTTCAGGATGATTAAATACCTCTCAGGATTCATGAAAAATTAGATTCATTTGATGCACAGTTAACTTATTACTTTTGGTTTTTGGCAAAAAGCGCCGACCGTAAAGCTTTCAACTGATGTATCTACAGCGCGTCAACCACATCCTGCTGGATTTCCACCTATCCCGTGAGGTCTTATGAAAACGGATTACCTAATTGTCGGTAGTGGCTTGTCAGCACTGGTATTTGGATCTCTAATGGCAAAATTCGGGAAGAAAGTGCAAATACTGGAAGCGCATGAACATCCAGGAGGCTTTGGTCACACATTTACAATTGCGAATAAATATAAATTTAATGCCCAACTTCATTACGTTTGGGATTGCGGTGAAGGATACACTGTTAATCGGGTTCTTAAACAACTGAACTTAGATCAAAAAGTCACCTTTGAACGATACAATCCTGATGGTTTTGACCACATGAGAATGCCAGGATATTCATTAGATATACCATCTTCATCATCAGAATTAATCCGTCGGCTATGTAATCTTTTTCCTGAAGATAGCGAAAGCATTTGTCAATTTATTTTAGAAGTAGAAAAAACCAGCGCAGGAGTAAAAAAATTATCACCTCCCATCAATCCGGTTCAATTATTTAAACATTTTAGTGCAGTTTCCTGTGCTGTTATGTATCTCAAAAGTACACTTCAGAATGTTTTCGACAAATTTAAGTTACCGAAAGAAGCACAAACTTTATTAGCATTGCAATGGCCTGATTTTTTATTACCCCCAGATCAACTTTCTTTTTATGCTTGGGTGATTTTGTTTACTGGATATCAACAAGGAGCTTTTTACCCGACACAACATTTTGAATATGTCATTAATTCCTTAGTCAAGGTAATTGAAGAAAATGGTGGTGAAGTATTACTCAATCAAGAAGTAACTGATTTTAAATTAATAAATAAAACGATAACTGGGGTTGCGACAATTGATAGAATTACCCATCAAATTCGTGAATTTACTGCTAAAACAATCATCTGTAATATTGATCCTCAAAAAGCTGCCCAGATGATCGGATTAGAACACTTCTCTGCGACAGTCCGCAACAAGCTCAATTATGAGTATTCCCCATCTAATTATATGGCTTATTGCGTTGTTAAAGATATTGATCTGCGAGACTATGGTTTTGGCAAATGGAATACCTTTCATACAGGTCATCAAGATTTAAATGCCGCATTTTATCAAATGTATGAAAACCATGATTTTTCTAATCCCAGTTTTGCCATTACCACACCTACATTAATAACAGAAAATCAGCGCGACTGTCCAGAAGGACATCAAATTATTGAATTTTTAACCGTTGCTAATTATGATTACTTCAAAAATTTAAAAGAAACAGATAAAAAGGCTTACAAAGCTAAAAAAGCAGAAATCTTAGATTTCATTCTGGATGTAGTTGAAAAAAACTATATCCCCAATCTGAGAAAGCATTTAGTTTTACAAATGACTGGTAGTCCGACAACAAATGAGCGATTTTGTTGGTGTCCCCAGGGAAATTCCTATGGTTCTAATCTCACCCCTCGCAATATGAGAATTGGCAGACTAAATCATCAAACATCTTTAAATAATTTCTATTTTTGTAATGCTTCATCTGGTTATCCCGGTTTTGCTCCGACATTTTGGACTGGGGCAAGTCTTTATCAAAAATTATCAGGAGATTTGATCCTATCAAAATAATTTTTATGATCGTAGGGTGGGCATTGCCCACCAAAATCTATATCCATATATTTCCAAAATCAAATGTCAGTTTTATATAACATCCCATGAGGTTAATGGTGATATATGAAAATAGCAATTATTGGTGGTGGTGCAAGCGGAATGGTAACGGCATATCTGCTTAACAAAAAAGGTCATAATGTAACAGTTTTTGAAAAACAACCGATATTAGGTGGTCATATTCGGACATTAAATAAAAATGTTAAATCCAATAAAGTTGACTCTAACCAATTTTTAGAAGCTGGTGTTCTGGAATTTCCTGATAATTTTTATAACTTCCGGGAATTGATGAAAGATTTGGATGTGGAATTAGAACCAGTAGAACTTGGTTCAGGAATTTTTTGGCAAAATGGTCACCAATTGTTTTCCGGTTTAATGATTCAAAATAACTTTACAGGAATTCAGCGGGTAATTGAACAGTTGAAGCTAAATACTCTCTATGCTAGTTCTGCTGCACTATGGATAAGATCACATTTTTCTCAAAAACAAGACCTATATAATCAATCATTATCTCAATATTTAAACTGCCAGTCTATCCGCAACGACTGGATAAAATTGCTGACAATGTACTGTTACTCAATCCCCTTTGAATTAATTGATAATGTGCCTGCGGAACTGGTAATTCCTGTTTTAGAAAATTATGTATTTGTCAAATGGTTGAGAATTAAAGGAGGGGTGTATTCCTATATTGAAAAAATCCGAGAACGTTTTCAAGGTGAAATCTTGCTGAATGTTGATGTTGCAGAAATCTATAGAGAATCTGATTCTGTTCGAATCAAGCTATCAGATGGTGCAAACTATCTGTTTGATAAAGTAGTTTTTGCAACGCCACCCGACCAGGTAATGCAGTTATTATCTGACCCATCAAAAGATGAAATTAAATGGTTTTCTGCATGGCAAAAAAACCAGGCTAAAACAGTGATTCATACTGATAGTTCAATGTATACCAGATACGGAATTAAAGAATATTCAGAATTTGATTTTTTTCAAACTCACAAAGGATGGGGATATAATGCTTATCTAAATCGGCTTTGTGACATATCATTATCACCTGCATACAGTCTGGCTTTTAAATTAGATAATTTGATAGCTGAAGACAAAATAATCCATATTCAAGAACACCACACGCCTCTTTACACTGTTGAATCTTTCCGTTATAGAAACGAAATTATGATGACAAATGGTGAGAATAATACTTACCATGCAGGAGCTTATTTAAGTGATGGTTTACATGAAGGCGCTATCACTTCGGCAATTCGAGTGGCTGAGTTAATTGGATAATGTTACTGATTTAAAAGTGGGGGACTTTTCTCAGAAAGCTCATAAGACGTAATGTGTCGAATGGCAGAAGACTTGAGCGAAAAAATGAAGCTAATATTTATCTATAGGAATAATAAATGATATTTAAAAAATTTTAAGTAGGCATTGTCCACTGGATAGGGGTTTTGGTGGGCAATGCCCACCCTACGTATATTTCAAAAATCAAATATTAGTCCTATATAACATTTGATTTGCAGATTTCAAATAAAACTAGATTTTACTCACCTAAAAAGCGAAGCAAACAAATTTATGCAGTTTTTCGTTTAAATTAAAGGAGAAAAGGATGATATTTTCAAATTTGGTAATGAATTTTCAATTGAGCTATTTAGATTTAGGATTAGCACCAATAAGAATAACAGGTGAGTTATTAACTCCTTCAGTTCAAATACCATTTATTTTCTCTAGTCCTAAATTTTTTCTGGCATTATTATCGGGTGTACTGATGGCATTTGCCTTTCAATTATTATTCACAAATCTGTCCATAGCTGCGGGAATTTCTGCCATAGGAACTGGTGCATATTCTGATGCTGATGATACTCAAACATTAGGTGGAAGTATTCGCAAAGTAGAAGCTAAGATTGGAACTTGGGCAATTCTTTCGTCCAGTCTTGCACTGTTTATTGCTTGTTTTTTAGCGGTGAAACTAAGTTTAATTGAAAGTACATTTTTAGGAGCAACAATCGGTGTAGTTATTTGGTCAACTTACTTCACAGTTATCATGTGGCTGGGTTCTAATGCCCTAGGTTCTATAGTTGGTTCTTTTGTTAGCACTGTCACTTCGGGTGTTCAAGGTTTGCTGGGTACAGCCACGACTGCTATTGGTGCGAATGTTGCTCAAAAACAGATGGTTTCGACCGCTGAAGAAATTACTGCCGCAGTCCGTCGAGAATTAACTTCTGGTTTTGATACTGATAGTATTAAAAATACGTTGCAAACTTCTTTGAGTTCACTAAATTTACCTCAGATAGATATCAAAGAAATTAGAAATCAATTTGACCAATTGTTAAAAGATGTAGATTTGCGAGATATCGGTGATAGTAAATTTTTGGAAAATATCAATCGTCAAACTTTTGTGGATTTAATCAGTAGTCGGACAGATTTTTCCCAGGGAGATATCAATAAAATTGCTGACCAATTAGAAGCTGCTTGGAAGCAAGTTTTAAATCGCCAAAATACGACAGGAAAGGTAATTGATTTATTAAAGTCTGCTAGTCCAGAAGAATTAAAATCAGAAAAGTTGGGTGAAAAATTGCAACAATTAATAACTGTTGGTGGAGGAAATGGCAAACAAACCAATGGTTTCCTGAATCAAGCTATTCAATATGGTTTGGGTGCAGCAGGAACAGCAGTATTAGATAGAGTTAATATTTCTGATATTAATGTTCAAGAAATCACAACTGAACTCAAGAAAATTGGCAGTAAAGCTCAAGATGTGGATGTGAATAAAATTATTGAGCAAGTGAAACAGGTCATTAGCAAAACCAGTGAACAAGCCAGTAATATTGGTACTCAAGTTTCTGAAAAATTATCAAAACAACCTGAAAATCCTATCAAGGTAGATGTAAAAGATTATATTCTCAATTCTTTCCCTTGGCATTTCAACTGCATTACAGTTGAAGATGAATTTAGAGAAGTTATTTATGACTCTAATGCTAATCCCGGTAATGTCCGCCATAATTTAGAAGCAATCAATCAAGATTATTTTACTAATTTACTCAAACAACGGGGTGATCTTAGTGAAAACAGGGTGCAAGAAATTTCCCAACAATTAGAAAATATTCGTCAAGAAGTTTTACCAATTGTAAAACAAGCACAAAAACAAGAAAAATCCCAACAACTTCGCAGTCAAATAGAAGATTATTTACGAAAGGCTCACAAAGAAGAACTTAATCTAGAAGGAGTTGAGCGCAATTTTAGCGTCATGCTGGAAGACCCAGAAGCTGATTTTGAAGAGTTACAACAACGGTTGAGTAAATTTAATCGAGATACATTTTTCCCCTTACTCCAGGAACGTCACGATATTAGCGAACAGGAAGTTAATAATATTATTGGTCAACTCGAAAGCAGTCGTGATCAAATTATTGATCAAGCTAGACAATCGCAAGAACAAGCCGAACAGAAAGTTAATGAATTGCGGGGAAGGGTAGAAGATTATCTGCGGAATACTCACAAGGAAGAACTCAATCCTGAAAGCATTAAGCGTGATTTTCAAGTGTTGTTAGAAGACCCGCAAGCTGGAATAAATCTTTTACGTTCTCGCTTATCCCAATTTGATAGAGATACTTTGGTGCAATTATTAGGTCAGCGTCAAGATTTAAGTGAGTCAGAAATTAATCAAACTCTAGATTATTTGGAAAAAGTTAAAGATAATATTCTGCAAGCACCAGAGCAAGTTACCGAAAAAGCACAAGAACAGTATGCACAAACAACAACAGCCATAACTGAATATCTACGGAATACTAATTTGGCAGAACTTAACCCTGAAGGGATTCAGCGAGATTTACAACAGTTGTTGCATAACCCTAAAGAAGGGGCTTTAGCATTAGGTAATCGCTTATCCCAATTTGACCGAGAAACATTAGTTAAATTGCTGGCTGGACGCGAAGATTTAAGTGAGGAGCAAGTTAATCAAATCATTGATTCTGTTCAACAAGCGATCGCTAATATTATTAAAGCACCCCAACGTTTAGCGCAACGCACGACTAAACAAGTGCTAGATTTTGAAGCGAATTTAGAAAATTACCTGCGTAACACCAACAAAGAAGAACTGAATCCGGAAGGGATAAAACGCGATTTGCAATTGTTACTATCTTCACCCCGGGAAAGTTTTGGTAGTTTAAGCGAGCGCATTTCTAAATTTGACCGTTCCACATTAGTAGCTTTGCTTTCTCAACGTGAGGATATTTCCGAAGCCGAAGCAAACAAAATTGTTGACCAAATTGAATCTGTACGTAACTCCATAGTTGAGCAATTCGAGCAAATTCAGCAAAAAATGCGATCGCTAGTTGACAATATTTTTGGCAAAGTCCGCGACTATCTCAACTCTTTAGACCGTCCCGAATTGAGTTATGAAGGCATTCAGCAGGATTTTGCCAAAATATTTGATGATCCGCAATCAGGATTTGAAGCATTGCGCGATCGCTTAAGTCAATTTGACCGGGATACCCTAGTTGCACTCCTGAGTTCTCGTCCAGATATCTCCACAGAACAAGCCAATCAAATCATCAATCGAATTGAATCAGCACGGGATGGTGTATTACACCAAGCTGAACGCATCCAGCAAGAAACCCAAAGAAGACTCCAAGTAATTAAAGAACAAGCCAAACAACAAGCAATTGATAGTAAAAAAGCCCTTGCAGATGCCGCATGGTGGCTATTTAACGCCGCTTTTGTCTCTTTAGTTGCGTCCGCAGTAGGTGGAGTTTTAGCTGCCATGACTCCAAATCTCTTTGTTTAAAGAGGCCTCAACTAGAGCATAACCATTTTGCAAAAAGTCATATTTTTAGTAAAGACGTTCCATGGAACGTCTCTACAACATTTTTTGCATCATCATCATTAAGTTAGGGTTTGCTGAAAAAGTCTTTTCGTTAGGACTAGGAGTCAGGAGTCAGGAGGAAGGAGGAAGAAGGAAGAGAATAGTTGAGCAATTAGTCCTTGGATTTACACGGTTATTTTTGGTGACAAAGCAACGGTTTTAAAGATTTTGGCTCAATAATCTTGCACTTGTTTGACTAGAAAACCCTATAAACCTTTATCTGGCAATGCTTTTGCATTCTTTCAGCAAACCTTAAGTTAGACTTACCATGATTAACCCCACCATGATTTCCATCCCCGAACCCCGAATTCCCAGTCCTGAACCAAACCCCCTCCCACCACGACCTTACCCTACACCAGAAGAGCCAACCATTCCTCCACCTTTCCCGGAACGAGTCCCAGAAACAGTACCAGCACCTATTCCCCAAACAGTACCTGGTCCAATTCCCCAAACCATTCCTCAACCTGTTTGAATTATCTTTATAGTGGATAGTTGAAACCAAAATTTAAAATCTAAAATGCTAAGAGCCGGAATTGTCGGACTTCCCAACGTCGGAAAATCAACCTTATTTAACGCTGTAGTCGCTAATGCTAAAGCTGAAGCCGCTAATTTCCCATTTTGTACCATTGAACCGAATGTGGGCATGGTCTCAGTCCCAGATGACCGGTTAAATGTTCTAGCCCAGATTGCCACCTCAGTACAAACCGTACCCGCTCGTGTAGAATTTGTTGACATTGCTGGTTTGGTAAAAGGCGCAAGTCAAGGAGAAGGACTAGGTAATCAATTTTTATCCCACATTCGGGAAGTTGATGCCATAGTTCATGTTGTCCGTTGTTTTGAAAATGATGATATTATTCACGTAGCTGGTTCTGTTGACCCAGCCAGAGATATTGAAATCATTAATTTAGAACTTGGTTTATCTGATTTATTCCAAATTGAAAAACGCATTGAGAGAACTCGCAAACTAGCACGCACCAGTAAAGATGCACAGTTTGAAGTGACAATTTTGGAAAAATTAGCCGCTGCTTTAAATGAAGGTAAATCTGTCCGTCAAGTCAGTTTGAATGCAGAAGAATCGGAAATTATTAAAGGCTTAGGACTACTTACCAATAAACCAATTATTTACGCTGCTAATGTTTCTGAAGAAGACTTAGCAACAGGTAATAATTTTGTTGAAAAAGTGCGAGAAGTTGCTGCGGTCGAAAATGCTCAAGTTGTGATTGTTTCTGCCCAAGTAGAAGCAGAATTAGTGGAATTACCAGAAGCAGATAAAGCTGATTTTCTGGAATCTTTAGGTGTGAAAGAAGGTGGTTTAAAATCTTTGATTCGAGCAACTTACACTCTTTTAGGTTTGCGGACTTATTTCACCTGTGGACCAAAAGAAACCCGTGCTTGGACAATTAATGCGGGAATGTCTGCACCTCAAGCCGCAGGAGTAATTCACTCTGATTTTGAACGGGGATTTATTCGTGCAGAAACCGTTGCTTATAATGATTTAGTCACACACGGTTCAATGAATGCAGCTAAGGAAAAAGGTTTGGTAAGAAGTGAAGGGAAAGAGTATATTGTCCAAGAAGGTGATGTGTTATTATTCCGCTTTAATGTGTAAATAATCTGTCCAAAAATATCCACCAGGGGATTGCGGGAAGGCTGGGAGCCACGTCTCTTTAGAGCGCGGGGGAAAGCCTACCCGTGCGGTTTTAACCGCTTCCAATATTCTCAACCATGATGCGGGTCATTAATATATCTTTCTATTGTGTCGGCGGCAACATTCCCCGCAGTTGAAAAGAAATAGCTACTA
>JANMEE010000136.1:0-3014 GCA_031376645.1 Dolichospermum sp. OTE_75_concoct_329_sub
GAGCGGAAAACTAGCGTCGCATTCTCCGGTGTCTTGACTCAAATAACGGCTACCCTTCGACATCGCTCAGGGTGGTCTGGTCAGTACAGCTTGCTTGATTACTCTTACAAGCTCAGTGGCTTTAGCCCTGAGTTACTGACTTCCTACTCCCTAAAAATTAAACAACTCAAAAAGTGAATTTAGCAAATTTAGGTTTCGACTAAATTCGCGGCAAATTCTATTGCTGCTTCTACTGTAGAAATTTTTCCCTCAGCTTGAGCAACACCAACTTCCATTAACAATTCACCTATTAGCGGTGAAGCGGGAATGTTTAACGCCGTCATCATGTCTTTACCATTGAGTAAAGGAATAGGATGTGCAACTACATCATTTTTGTCAAGATAACGCTTAATTAAAGGTTCATAAGTAACTAACATACTTTCCTCAAACCTTCCCTTAGCTACAATATCATTTGCTAAAGCCAATACCAACACAGCCGGAAATAAAATTCCCATTTCCCGAAAGAGAAAATACTGTTTTCGCAAAGGCTTATGTACCTCTTTTAGTTCCGCAAACAGTCTTAATCCCGTGGTTACACCCCGAATTTCTGCGCGACTATAGGTAAGTTCCTGTAATTCAAGTTCGGCAATTTCTGGTTTGGAATCAACCAGACAAGCAAGTTTAGCAATACTCAACCAGGATGTTTTTACAGTCTCTCGTACATAATTTGTTAATTCTTCTCCTAACTCCTGGCAATTTTGACTAATTATAGCATAAGCTTCATCAACAGCACTTAACTTAATAAAGCTTTCATCAGTAGCGTTTTTGAATAAGCTAGTCAAAACACCATCTTTCCAAGCAGTATTTAGCCAAAATGTTCCGTGAGAATTTGCCAATAAATAACCAACTTCTACCCGGACTCTTTCCGCTGCCACCTTGCGGATATCTTGTGCTAAACTACGAATTGTCTCCTGAGTAGCTGGTTCAATAGTAAAACCCAGTTGGGCAGCTTGACGATAAGCCCGCATTAACCGCAAAGGATCATTTTGCAGATTTACAGGTGATATCATCCGTAATAGACCAGATTCTAGGTCTTTATAGCCTTCGAGAGGATCAATAATTTCTTGAGTATGGGGATTGTAAGCGATCGCATTGATAGTAAAATCCCTTCTATACAAATCCGTAATTAAACTTTCTCCGTCCTGTTGAGCAAAATCAGCCGTAGCTTCAGGAAACACCGCACGGGCAATTTGTCTTTGGGCATCAAGTAACACAAAACCAGCTTGATAACGTTGAGCAATCTTTCTTGCTACCTTCACCGCATCCACTGGGATAATAAAATCTAAATCCACATATTCCCGCACCCGCCCCAAAATCGCATCACGCACCGCACCACCAACCATATAAACAGGTTGGGGCAAATATTCCAGACTAAAAGGCCAATTTTTGGCAGCTAGACGAGAAACAACTAATTCAGACATTTTAATCAAAATCAATCCTATAACTAATGCTGATTATTTTGGATTAAGCTACATTAACTATAAAGCCTCTTAGAGTTGGTTCTATTATGTGTATTTGCGTGAATTGCCACTATGTAGACCGCTGCTTTACCTACAACGCCGTAGAAAACCAGCACCAACAGCCTCACCTCACAGAAACACCAGATTTTGATCCCAACGAACCTGCCATCAACGTTAATATTCGCACACAAGGCGAAATCATTGAAATGGAATGGGATGTTGTTGGTTGTCTTAGTTTCAAACAAGAAATAGGTAAATGGTCTAAATTGCGTCCAGGTGAATTAGTCCCCACCTAATTAAGGTAGATTCTGAAATGTTGCTGAGTATTCACAGCCAAAATCAGCAACACCAATTCCTACAAACTCTATTAACTTCCAATTATTCTCTTTCTTCCTTCCTTTCTTCGTGTCCTTCGCTTCTATATCCCTCCGGGACGCTGCGCGAACGTGGTTCATTTGCATTTAATTAGTATTTTGTAGCAGAAAGAGAGTAAAAACCCAAAATCAAGACTATTTCATCTCTAACGCCCGGACTATACTGTATTATTCAGCAGAAAAATATATTTGCATTTACCTTGACAACCATAATCAGACATCTGCCACTAAATAAATACGCCCTAGCGCTGCACACAACCACACCAGAACTCGGTTTGGCAATTAGCAACTTTGTAGATTATCCCCAATCTCAAGTTTGGAACTTAGGGCGTGACTTATCCAGTCATATTCATCAATACTTAATTGAACTGATTAAACCACAAACCTGGGCAGACCTAGAATTTATTGCCGTTGCCAAAGGGCCTGGTGGTTTTACAGGAACTCGCATTGGTGTTGTCACCGCTCGGACACTAGCACAACAGCTAAAAATTCCAGCATTTACCGTTTCTACTCTAGCGGCAGTAGCGTGGCAAGAGCATACCGCACATAACTATTCTAATTCTGCTGGCAAAGATAAAAATACCACTTCCATCATAAAGAATTGCCAATATCCAGTAATTGCAGTAGAAATGCCAGCCCAGCGGGGACAAGTATTTGGAGCTATTTATCAACCCAACGCTGATAATTCTGGTATTACCGCACTATTAATAGATCAAGTATTCACACCAACTGCATGGCAAGAAACCCTAGCTAATTGGCATACCAGTTATCAATTAATTTCTGCTACATCTCAGTTAGCAAACACTGTCAACAGTATTTTGGATTTAGCTTATTTAGATTGGCAGCAAGGTAAAAATCCCCATTGGTCAGAAGCTTTACCTTTTTATGGACAACATCCTATAGATATTTGATGATTATCAAAATCTATCTAAGCCTTGCCATATAAAGCTTGTAGTCGAAAAAAGCCTTTGAATTCACCCTTGCTGAAAAAAAGATTGCCAAAACCCCTTGACATAACTGGGAGGGATTGATATATTAGTTAAGTGCCGAAGAGAGAAACAACTCCCGGCAACTGAACCGAGAAAAAATAATACTTTGAAAGAATAGATTAAACCAATCCTCGTCGTAAGATAATTTAAAT
>JANMEE010000139.1:0-5267 GCA_031376645.1 Dolichospermum sp. OTE_75_concoct_329_sub
CTT
Source organism: Dolichospermum sp. OTE_75_concoct_329_sub (assembly GCA_031376645.1). Lineage (GTDB taxonomy): Bacteria > Cyanobacteriota > Cyanobacteriia > Cyanobacteriales > Nostocaceae > Dolichospermum. The sequence continues at coordinate 4 of JANMEE010000139.1, forward strand.
CCCAGCCTTCGGCACGCTGCGCTAACGTAGGGAAGGGGGGCAGGGGGGTTAGGTTTTTGGAGATTATTGGTTTTATTTAATACTTTATGGCTAACGCCACGCTATGCCTCCGGCACACTTCGTGAACGCTATCAAACAACCTCTAACAACTGGACAATTTGGTTTTGTCCCGTTTATTGTCAGAACTATGATTTTTCTGATCTATTTGATTTAGATGATTAACTGATTTGTTACCGCTAAAATCATCAAAATCACAAAAATCACAGTTCAGACTCAATAATTACGTTAAAGTAAAGATAAATTAAGAAAATGCTGTCAAACAAATGGCTGCTCCAAGTTTAGAAGTAATTGCGGCTCAGTTAGAAAGTCCCAATTTGCGCGATCGCATGATAGCTCTTGCTAGTTTGCGTCATATACCTGCTGCTGATGCATTTCCTTTAATTAAAAAGGTTTTAGATGATGAATCTCTGCAACTGCGCTCAATGGCCATATTTGCTTTGGGAATCAAAAAAACACCAGACTGTTATCCTATTCTGGTGAAAATTTTAGAAACAGATCCAGATTATGGTATCCGTGCTGACGCTGCTGGGGCGTTGGGATATCTTGAGGATAATCGAGCCGTAGAAGTGTTATCACGGGCATTTTATGAAGATACAGACTGGTTAGTCAGGTTTAGTGCTGCTGTAGCTTTAGGTAATATTAAAGACCCTCGCGCCCATGATATTCTGATCAAGGCCTTAGATAGTCAAGAAATAGTCATCCAACAAGCAGCTATTTCTGCCTTGGGAGAAATCCGTGATCTAGATTCTGTACCACATATTCTGCGTTTTGCTCAATCAGAGGATTGGTTAGTGCGGCAACGTCTAGCTGAGGCCTTAGGCAATTTACCGACTCCTAAAAGTGTCTCGGCTTTAAAATATCTAGAAAAAGATAGTCATCAGAACGTTGCTCAATCTGCCAGCATTTCTCTGCAAAGACTCCAAGAAAGCAACAACCTCAGTTCATCTTAAAGTCGCTTCCTGGTTTTTAATAATAAAAGAGATTGTTAAAATTGTCATGCAGGATAACTTCGGTTATGAATATTGAGGAATTTTTTGAATTAAGTGCTGGTAAGTGGTTTTCCCATCGCACCAGTCATCATTTAGCGTTCAAGCAGTCAGAAGACGGCAAATCAGACATCGTAATTGAGATGTTAGCGGCTGATCATCCAGAAGTCATTAAACTGTGTCAACAGTATGAAATTGACCCTCATACGGCTTCCTGTGGGGCGCGAGTTACCTGGAATGGCACAATGGAATGGGACGAGGAAAAACATGAAGGTTCTACTGTTTTAGCCACAGTCCCCAATGCAGATAACCCAGATGAAGGTAAGTTACTCCGGGAAATGGGTTATGCCGAAAAAGCCCCCGTTGCTGGTAGCTATAAAATCGGTGATGATGGGGCTTTAACTCTGATTACTGAGTATGAAACCATGTGGTCTGAAGAAAGGCTATGGTTTGCTAGTCCTAATTTACGGATGCGGGTAAGTGTTCTTAAACGGTTCGGTGGCTTTAGTATGGCTTCCTTTACTTCCGAAATTCGTATGGGTAGCACGGATGCTTCTAAAAAAGCCACGGAAGCCGCTAATTAATAGTAGGGTGGGCAATGCCCACCTATTTGCATATTTATTAATAATTAAACGCGGATAAATGCAGATAAACGCAGATGAACGCAGATAGAATATTCCTGTATGAATTTAACTAATCTGAAGATCACAAAAATGGTAAATAAGCTCTTTCTCGTTTTAAATATGCAGTAAATTAGCTAAAAATTGGGGTAATGGTAAAACAATTAACAATAATAAAGCCATTGATATTAATCCCAGAAAATCCCGTTTATTATCTAATTCTGTGACATCGTTTAAAGCAGGTTCATCAACTAACGGTACAAATAATAAAATAATTGCCCACAATAAAAATTCTTCTCTGATAAACGAAAGCATTAGTAATAATAATCTGGCAATTTGACCAATGAAAACCGCAGTCCGTTGTCCAAACATAGCATGAACAATGTGACCACCATCTAGTTGTCCCACGGGCATTAAATTCAACGCTGTGACAATTAATCCTAAGAAACCTGCTACAGCAACTGGATGTAAATCAATGGCAGATTTTGCAGTTAATTCACTTCCTAAAGCTAATTTTGCTAGTAAAGCTAATAAAACTGAATATTTAGGATTAAGGGCATTGGGATTTAACATTCCGGTTTTTTCCGGTAAAGCTACTATTTCCGAATGAGCTAAACCCCATATTAATAAAGGTATAGTCACAATAAATCCTGCCAGGGGTCCGGCAATACTCACATCAAATAAAGCTTTGCGGTGAGGTATGGGACTTTGCATTTTAATAAAAGCACCAAATGTTCCTAAGAAAAAAGGTATAGGAATAAAATAAGGTAATGTGGCGCGAATTTTATAGAATCTTGCTGTTAAATAATGACCTAGTTCATGAGTCCCTAATATGGTCATTAACCCTAAAGCATAAGGTAAACCCTGAAAAAATAATGTGAAATCTGATTCTAATTGTGTGATGTTAAAACCTGCAATTTTTAACCCGACAAAGGTAGTGCTGAATAAAGTAGCTACTAACAATATCAATGCTAAACCAGGTTGAGTAATATTTTCGGCATCCCTTTGATTATGTTGTCTAACTGCTTGGGGATTGGGAACTAAAACAAAGAAGGGTTTACTATTCATTCCTTCTTGAAATATGACTAAAAAGCGATCGCCAAATTGTCCTTCAATATTAGCTTTGATTTGCTCATAAGCAGCAGTAGCCATAGTTCGTAAATGTCCCCGACAAATTACAGCTTGGGGACGATACTCTATATTTTGGACGTAATATACAGACCAGGGAAAACAATTTCGCAGTTGGGTTTCTTCTGCTGAGTCAATGGGGCGGACTGATGCCGTTTCTACTGTAGAATTATTATTTGATTGTTCTTGATTTTCTACCAATTGATTTTGTGGATCTACGGGTAATTGCCGTCCCCTATTAAACAATAACCAATATAATATTAAACAACCCGCTGATACCCACAGAATTAACGCTGATGGGGGTGTTTGCTTGATACCATATACCAGTGTCCAACCAGTTAATATAAATGCAGGTGTCATTAAAACTAACCACAATAACCATACAGGGGTTCTTGTAGCCCGTGCAACACTGTATTGCATCATTAAATAAGTCAATGACCCCAAAAGGAGAAGAAACCAAAATGCCATATTATTTTCACTACGTTTGATAGAATGCCTTGCCTGTATTTTCTGTCACAGATTTTGATCACAAACAAGACTGTACGCCTTAATTTTTCAATCACAGTTCACAGTAATAGTAAATCCACTGTAACCTGATTGTTCACCACTCCTGCTGTTTTAGTTTTTTCATCTATGTCCTCTTTAACTCAACAGTCGAGTCATCAGCCTAAACCACCGCGTTCTATATTTGCAAAAAGTCCTTCAACAGAGGGAGATTCTCTGACTTTGACACCTAACAGCATTTTTGCTTTTCCACCTAATCGGGACACTTTAGGAGCAACATCTTACTTCATTGTTACAAATGAAGGGAATATCCTGATAGACTGCCCAGCTTTAGAACAAATAAACCAGGATTTTTTGTTCTTGCATGGGGGAGTCAGGTGGTTTTTTATCAGTCATCGTGGTGCTATTGGTAAGGCCGCAGAATATCAGCAAATCTTAAATTGCGAAATCCTGATTCAAGAACAAGAAGCTTATTTATTGCCTGGTTTAACCGTTACCACTTTTACTGACGAGTTCACTCTCAATGACACAACACAAATTATTTGGACACCAGGCCATTCTCCAGGCTCTTCTTGTCTATACTATCGTGAATTTGACGGCGTGTTATTTTCGGGACGGCATTTACTTCCTAACCAGCATGGAGAACCTATGCCACTACGCACTTCTAAAACTTTTCATTGGCCACGACAACTCAAAAGTGTTCAATTACTAAGCGATCGCTTTACAGCACACACTTTAATTTATTTATGCCCCGGTGCTAATACAGGCTACCTCAGAGGTAAACCCTGTATAGATCAAGCTTACCAAAAAATCACCAACTTAAATTTAGCAGCTTTACGAGAAATCCAAAACAAGTAGGGGCGCAGGGCCTGCGCCCACCTGAGTTCGGTGTAAGAAAATCAGCTATAAATGAGTCTTCAAAAGGTTTAGAGGCTTTTAGCTAGAGAAACTATATTCTCAATAAATCTTAATTATTGAGAATAACTGGAAAACCGAGCTAAAAGTAAATTTTCATAACATTAGTGCATCTTGATAATCTGATACTTTTCGCTAGGATGACTCTAGTTACAGCGAAACTAAAATGTATCTGACTCAAAAGAATCAAATACGGGGACTCAAATCCAATGAATTTACAGCCCTGAAGGAACTCTGTAGACTGAGCAAGAATATTCGCACTTTCGTCAATAAATAGCGATTCCTACGGAGCGCTTCGCTATCGCAATGTCAGTTCCAACGAAGTATTAGGTTGTATTTGGCTCTGGCACTTGTAAATCACGACATATCTTTCTAGCAAGTAAGTTGTTAATCTCACGGTGGCGTGGAATAGACGTTGACCTTTGTGCAGCCCGATTGACATAAATAGTATGGCTACTACCTTCTCTTAAAAACTCACAACCATTGGCTTCAAGATGATGAATTAAGTCTAGACGCTTCATGCAACTGATAAAAAAATAGGTTCACGAATAACGTCCTGATCTTGAAGTAGTTCCTCTGTTAAAAAGCGGTTAGCTTCAAGTACCAACTCAATAGCCTCCTCCAGATTAACTCTTGCTTCATCAAGAGTATCACCCTGAGTATTTGCTCCAGGCAGTTCTTCGACAAAACCTATATAGCCTTCAGAGACCTTCTTGAACACTTTAGTTAATTTAAAATTCATAAGACCTCGCGGTATGCGGGAAACTCAGTGTCTTTAGACCTGAGAGGGAAGCAACACGGACGGTTTTAACCGCCGTCAATCTTCTGATACCATTACTGCCTTGGAGTTGCTCAAATCGGTGTACTTTTGTAATGCACTTTCGATAGGACAGTTACTATTTCAAATTTCACAACCCTGTACACATAATGGTTTTGCCCTTTCGAGCCTCCCTTGCGGGGTAATGTTAGCTAGATGCCTCCGGCACGCTCCGCGAACGCCAATGTTATCGGAGCTTGTTGGGCTTGCAACACTGTTCCAGTGACTTTAGAA
>JANMEE010000147.1:0-8074 GCA_031376645.1 Dolichospermum sp. OTE_75_concoct_329_sub
ACCACTGTTGTCTGCATTACAAGTTAAGTTCGTGCCTGTGATGCTCGCTACTACTTTTGTTGGTTCGGTGATTACTATACTGGCTGTGGCGGTACATAGGTTTGCATCTTTGACGGTAACTGTGTAAGTGCCTGCTGATAAACCTATGAATGTTCCACTTGAAGTAAATGCTCCTGTTCCTAATTGGTATTGATATGGACTTGTTCCATTTGAAGCTATTAAGGTTATACTTCCCGTACCATTACCATTACAAGTCAAATGCGTTGGGGTCGCCCATAAAGTAATATTTGATACAGTTACAGTTACACTATTTGAAGAACTACTCTCACAGCCGATTACTGTACATATTGCAGTATAGTTCGTTGTTACACTTGGTGAAACTGCTAATGGACTTCCTGAGCCTACAACAATATTCGATGCGTTTTTCCATGTTAAAGTTCCTGCACAAGCATTACTAATGCTTAAATTTGTACTTGAACCAGGGCAAATAACTGCATTACCAGTTGCGATTGGTGTAGTTGGAATTGCATTTACTGTTACTTCAACTGATGTTCTATCAGTTTCGCAAGTAATTAATGGATTAGACCCCACCACCACAAATGCTCTTGCAACATAATAAGTTTGAGATGATGACAATGTAGGGGTACTATATGTCTCATTTCTTATTCCAGAAGTTGGAGATAATGAACTTATTGAGTTTGCGGAATTATACCAATTGAAAGTTCCCAATGATACGCTACTACTTGCTGTAAATGTAGCAGAGCCGCTTCCACAAAAAGTGGCCGATGTTGGATTCACCGTAGGTATTCCACTGAGAGAATAAGCAGGATTTACTGATATAGTATTTGAAATTTTGGTGCAAAATTCTGAAACCACTGTAACCGTGTAATCTCCCCCAGATGAAACACTATAAGTTGAGTTTGTTGCTCCAGATATTGAGCTTCCGTTTAAATTCCATTGGTATGAATACTCACCAGTACCGCCAACTGGCGAAGCTGTTAAGGTAGTTGTTCTATTTAAGACCCCTGTTCCACAAAAATACGTATTTCCTGAAATAGTTACGGATAAAGGTGGAGTAACAGAAACTTTGGCAATTGCCATATCGCTACATCCAAATTGAGAGGTAACAGTTCCAAAGATGGCAGTAATTTGCGTTGTTGATGTTGGATTATTGAATACGCCACTTATAGCGTTTGAGCTTCCACTATTAGGACCAGTCAGATTAACTGTGTTGTCTCTATTCCATGAAAAAGTAGTCGTTCCATTAACAGATTTCCCATCAGAAATAACTAAATTAATACTTTCTCCACTACAAATTTTTCCAAAATCAGGTGTAATTACTGCTTGTGGTATCGGGTTGACTGCTATTGTGAAGTTTCTTGGACTTCCCACACATGTTATGCCACTATTCGTATAAGAAGGCGTAACAGTAATAACACCAGAAATTGATGTACTTCCAGTATTTGTAACTGTAAATGCTGAAATATTGTCTGTGCCGCTTCCTGCTAATCCTATTGCTGTATTTGAATTTGTCCAATTATATGTTGTTCCGCTTACAGCTCCTATAAAATTGACTGCCGTAGTTAATATTCCATTGCACAAACTTTGATTTGAAATAGCATTAACTGTCGGAGTTGGATTTACTAAAATAGTAAAACTTTGAGTCGTTCCAGTACATGTTGCTCCAATGTTTGTATAGGTAGGCGTAATTGTAATTACACCAGAAATTGGTGAACTACTTGAATTCGTAGCTGTAAACGCTGCAATATTTCCTGTGCCACTTGCAGCCAAGCCAATGCTGGTATTTGTATTTGTCCAGCTATAAACAGTTCCTGTAACTGCTCCTGTGAAGGCAACCGCAGTCGTTTGAGTACCATTACACAAAGTTTGATCTGCGACTGTATTAACCGTTGGAATTGGATTTACGGTAATTGTAAAGTTTGTTGGTGAACCAACGCAAGTAAGTCCATTATTGGTATATGATGGTGTTATCGAAACCATTCCATTTATAGGCGATGTCCCCGAATTAGTTGTGGCAAAAGCAGCAATATTTCCTGTGCCACTTGCAGCTAAACCTATATTTGTATTTGAATTCGTCCAGTTATAGACAGTTCCACTAACAGCTCCTGTAAAATTAACTGTTGAAGTTGTTGAACCATTACAAAGCGTTTGATTTGAAACTACATTAACTGTTGGTATTGGATTTACAAGAATATCAAAACTTTGTGGTGAACCTGTGCAAGTTACACCATTATTTGTATAAGTAGGCGTAATGGTTATCGTGCTAATAAGCGGAGAAGTGCCAGCGTTTATGGCAGTAAATGCTGCAATATTTCCTGTTCCACTTGCCGCTAAACCAATGCTTGTATTTGTGTTTGTCCAGCTATATATTGTTCCGCTTACATCTCCTGTAAATGAAACTTGCGTAGTTTGTGAACCATTACATATAGTTTGGTCCATAACCGCATTAACTGTTGGAATCGGGTTTACGGTAATTGTTAAACTTTGCGTACTTCCTGTACAATTTACTCCATTATTTGTATAAGTAGGAATTACGTTTATTGTGCCTATAATTGGCGAACCACTCAAATTAGAAGAAGCAAATGCATCAATATTTCCAGAGCCACTGACACCTAAACCAATGCTTGTATTTGAATTTGTCCAGTTATAAACTGTGCCCACAACTGCTCCAGTAAAATTAATTGCGTTGGTAGTTACACCACTACATAGTATTTGATTAGCAACTAAATTTACAGTAGGTGTTGGATTTACTACAATTGTAAAAATCTGAGGAGTTCCTATACACGTAACACCACTATTTGTGTAAGACGATGTAACAGTAATTTCACCAGAAATTGGCGAACTACCAGTATTTGTTGCCGTAAATGCAGCAATATTTCCTGTGCCACTGGCAGCCAAACCTACACTTGTATTGGTATTTGTCCAGTTATAAACTGTTCCAGTAACTGCTCCCGATAAAGTTATAGCAGCAGTTTGAGAGCCATTACATAAAGACTGATTAGTTATAGTATTAATTGTTGGAGTTGGATTAACGGTAATTGTAAAAGTCTGGGTAGTACCTGTACAAGTTACCCCATTATTTGTATAAGTAGGAGTAACAGTTATCGTACCCGAAATGGGGCTATAAGTTGAATTTGTAGCTGTAAATGCTGAGATATTTCCCGTTCCACTTGCAGCAAGTCCTATATTTGTGTTGATATTTGTCCAATTATAAATTGTATTTGCAACTGCACCAGTAAAAGTAACCGCAGTAGATGTTGAAGCATTACATAAAACTTGACTTGCTATCGAATTAACAGTTGGAATTGGATTAACAGTAACAATAGCAGTTACGCCCGCACTCTTGCAATTTCGAGTAAGAATTACACAAGCTGCATAATAATTGGTAGTTGTACTTGGCGTAACGGTTGTAGAAGGAACTAATGTTGTTAAACTGGCATCTGAATACCACAACGGAGCACCCGAACTACAAGTTGCTGATAAAGTTACACTTTGACCCGCACATATTGTAGGAGAAACCACCGTTGGTACTATGGGTTTTTCAACAATTTCAACAGATAATGTTTTTATACACCCACGTGCATCCACTACTTCAAGCGAATGAATTCCTGCCGATAAACCTGTAAATGTACTTCCTCCCAAGCTACCACCATCAACTCTGTATTTATAAGGTTCTAAACCTCCAGTTGCACCAACGGTAATTGTTCCTGTATTTCCTACAATACAATCGTTTTGATTTACAAGTGAAATTACAAGGTCAGATATTGTATTTACATAAAGTGTCTTTTCTAAAATACAATCATTGGCATCTTTTACACCTACCGTATAATTTCCTGAAGCAAGATTTGTAAAAGAAGTTACACTTCCATAACTTCCTCCATTAATATTATATACTAATGTACCTGAACCACCTGCTCCAGATAAATTTATTATTCCATTATTACCAATAGTACAGTCATTTGTTGACTCTGTTGAAAGTACTAATGGATCGTTTTGAGTCACATTAACAGTTTGTGTTACCAAACATCCTTTGCTATCCCTTGCTGTTATTGTATAATTTCCTGTAGTTATTCCTGTAAAAATATTAGTTGATTGAAATGCCCCACCCTTTGAGTATTGAAAAGGGGCAGTTCCATCTGTTGTGCTGGCAGTAATTGTAACAGGATTACCTGCACATGCAGCATTACCTATAGTCAACGATAAAAATGGAATTGGATTAACCACCACTGCAATCGTCGCTCTTTCTGTTTCACAACTATTTTGTGTTTGAGAAACATAATAATTAGTTGACCCAACTAAAGTCGTTATTGGTGTTGGTGCAATTGTTGAACCAACCCCGCCTGTTGCCGTGCTATACCACAGTACAGTCGCTCCAGGTGCTCCCGTAACACTCAATTGCGTTGCTGTTGCTCCCTGGCAATATTCTGTTGTGCTTGCAGAAAGTGATGGAGGAGTTTGATTGACTGTTACAGTAACTGTACTCGATGCACTTTTACAACCTGCCACACTCACACATGTTACATAATAAGGCGTAGTAACCAATGGACTAACTGGATTAGCTACAGCATTTGTAAGTAAATTATCTGTGTACCAAGTTGCAATTCCAGTAGCACAAGTTGCAGTTAAAGTAGAACTTTGACCCGAACATATCGTAGAAGGACTTGCCGAAATGCTCGTTGGTACAGTAGGGGTGGCATTTACATTAATTATTACATTTCCAGCAATACTTTTACATCCTGTGGCACTCACACAAGCTACAAAATAGGTAGTTGTACTGGTTGGACTGACTGGTGTTGTTACAGACGTTGTTAATGCAGCATTCGTAAACCATGTTACGGTTCCACTACTACAAGTTGCCGTCAATGCCGAATTTTGTCCCACACAAATTGTCGAAGGACTGGCAGAAATTGCAGTCGGTGTCGGTGGTGTTGCGTTTACTGTTATTGCAATACTTCCTGAGACACTCTTACAACCTGCTGTACTTACACATGCTACATAATAAGAAGTTGACGTTGAAGGACTTACTGGAGAGATAACTGCAGTAGTAAGTGCTATATCACTATACCATATAACTGTACCACTGCTACATGTTGCGGTTAAAGTTGAACTCTGACCCGAGCATATCGAAGTTGGAGTAGCTGAAATTGCTGTTGGTGGTGCAGGTGCCGGATTGACTGTTACCGATATATTCCCTGATGTACTTTTACATCCAGCAGCACTAACGCAGGCTACATAATAGGTGGTTGTAGAACTTGGATTTACAGTATTTGAAATTGTAACATTCAGTGCAGCATCACTATACCAAGTTGTTGTACCACTACTACAAGTTGCGGATAAAGTTGAACTCTGCCCCGAACAAATTGTTGATGGACTCGCTGAAATTGCAGTCGGTGCTGATGGCGTAGGATTTACGGTTACAGTTAAATTTCCTGATAAACTTCTACAACCTGTATTGCTTAAACACGCAACATAGTAGGTTGTTATACTTGTTGGACTAACAGTACTTGGAACTGTACTTGTTAGTGCATTATCACTGTACCATGTTACTGTACCACTACTGCATGAGGCTGTTAAGGTTGTACTTTTGCCCGAACATATTGTTGAGGGACTCGCCGAAATTGCAGTTGGAACAGAAGGTGTTGGATTTACATTTACCGCTACATTCGCAGATACACTTTTACAACCTGAGACACTAACGCAAGCAGCATAATAGGTACTTGTGCTTGTTGGACTAACCGAGCTTGAAATTGAAGTAGTGAGTCCAACATTTGTGTACCAAGTTAATGTTCCACTACTGCAAGAGGCTGTCAATGTTGAACTTTGCCCTGAACATATTGTTGAGGGACTCGCCGAAATACTTGTTGGGGCTAATGGAGTAGCATTTACAGTAACACTTATATTATCTGAAATACTTTTACAGACCCCCGTTCCTACACACGCAACATAATAAGGTGTTGTAACAGTAGGACTTACTGTGCTTGAAACCGAACTCGTAAGACCTGCATCTGAATACCAAGTGGTAGTTCCAGTATTACAGGTAGCTGCCAATGTTGAGCTTTGACCCGAACAAATCGTTGAAGGACTTGCTGAAAGTGCGGTTGGTGCAGTTGGAGTAATATTTGTTGCCGATACAGTAACATTTGTAGTTTTAGTACATCCACTTGCATCTGTTGCAGTTATTGTATATGTATTTGTCGTTAGATTATTAAATGTACCCGAAGGGCTTTGTGTACCAATATTTGGCGAAATATCATAGGTTTTAGTTCCAGTACCACCAGTTGCCGAAATTACAATTTTCCCATTGTTTCCTCCACTACATGTTACGTTTGTAATGGTTGGTGTACCAAAAGTTATAGCACTTGGTTGAGTTATAGTAACTGAACTAAACTTAGTACAGATGTCATCTTTAACATAAAAAGTATAGGTGCCAGCAGTTAAACCCGAAAATATATTACTTCCCTGAAAATTTGTTCCATCTTTACTATAGTTAACTGAGCCAGTTGGAGTACCTGTATAATTGACAGTTGCCGTAGAAGTACCACCATTACATATAATAGCGGTTGAGCTGGATGTCACTCCTGTTAAAGTACAACATCCAATTGAGGCTGTACCTGTATTCGCTGGAAAATTTATGGTAGTTGCTCTATTTGAATAGTTGGTAATAACCAAAGCATAAACTTTACCTGCGGTTACAGAAGCGATTGACAAGGAAACAATTGCCGAACTTGTATAATCACAAGTTAATGGGGCACTTTGAGTTGCAGTACAAGCATCAGCAACAGTATTGACAGGTCCCCAAATGGCTCCATCAACATCTACTCCTGCTGTATTTGTTACTTTAAACGAAATAGAACCACTCGTCAAAGGAATAAAATAAAACCACGATTGATTAGGTCTTGTGCTAAGGCAACCCCATACTGTTGACCCAATACCGCCATTTGTCGTATTACTAACTAATGCGGCAAAAGAAGTACCACTACACAGCTGTGCATCACTCGAAGTAGAAAGAGCTGCACAAGAAGCTGCTGGTGTATTTGCTAATATTTTTAAGTTTTTTGATTGTAGATCATTAATATTGTTTAGTACTGAATTTTTCTTTATCAATTTTACCGAAACTGATTTCCAATCACTTACACAACCTGTATTTGGTTCTTCGTAGCGAACATAATAATTGGTTGGGGTAGTTGTTGGATTTATTAGAGTCGAAGCCCCAATTTCTCTTTCATGTTTCCATCTAATCGAAACGCCTTCGACTTCTTTTGTACCCAAATAAAAAGGCTCAATAGCAGTTACATTATAATCTGCTGGTACAGAAGGCAAGCCCGTAAAACCAGGAAAACTTACATTTATAGTAATTTTATTTGAAGATGCACTTTCTTGATTACCTACTTTACGAATTGCATAATAAGTCGTCGTTCTTTTTGGTGAAACCTTTAACACATTTCCAGTACCAATTACTTCATTTAAGCTATTTTTCCAAACAATTATCCCTTCAAGGACATTACTTAGCTTCAATTCGGTACTTGTACCTATACAAATTTTTGTAGAGCCAGTTATTATTTCTGGGGCATTTATAATTGAATCAGGTTTCGATAATTTTATACCACTCCCTGTCGAAGCAGGGGCATCATAAGATTTATCTTCTTCAATTTTATGTGTTTTAGCAATTGTTGAATTTGTAGAAAACAAAAAACACAATAAGCCATATATTTTTATTAAAAATAATAGTTTATTCTTCATTATAGGATTATTAGGAACGTGAATTAAATAAAAGCGTCTTTTTAGACTGACTATTTTTTTGTTAGTCAATCTATTTTTTTTCTGCAAATAGCACCGCTTTTTAATGAAAAAATTGGACAGGATAACGAAAAAAGAGGCGTATCAAAAACACGCTTTTATTTAATTCCCGTTCCTTAGTTCTACTTTGGCACTCTGGAAAACCTATCAATATCAGTTTGTCTTTGCAGGTGTCTAACTTGTATTGCGTTTAACAAACCATCATCAGAGTTGAGTTTATTTAGTAATTTTTTGGCAAAAACGAGTTTAATATCAG
>JANMEE010000152.1:0-5128 GCA_031376645.1 Dolichospermum sp. OTE_75_concoct_329_sub
CGTTAATTTACGGGGAAAACAATATGTTGGCAATGACGTTCTGATGACAACAGCCGTTTTACTGAGGAGCGGAATGATGGGAAACTATCACGTTCCGTTTTGGAGAGCAGTGGAGGAGGCAACTCCTTCACTGACTTTAATTATCAAGAACCGTGGGGCGCACGGTCTTAAAGCTCGGTCAATGTCTTCATAGAAGAGTCGCCGAGAAGCCCACACTCACCTGAAAGGGAGTGTGTGGAGTACGTCACTAGATAAGATTGATAAAATAGTACCAAATCAAAAAAACCGTAAAATCTCTATATGACCACAGCTACACCCGTAAAAACTGCATACGAAGCGATTATTGGCCTAGAAACCCATTGTCAACTCAGTACCAACACCAAAATTTTCTCTAACAGTTCCACTGCTTTTGGTGCTGACCCCAATACTAACATTGACCCAGTGTGTATGGGTTTACCAGGAGTTTTACCTGTACTTAACGCCAAAGTTCTCGAATACGCCGTTAAAACTGGTTTGGCCTTAAATTGTCAAATCGCTCGGTATAGTAAATTTGACCGCAAACAATATTTTTATCCTGATTTACCGAAAAATTACCAAATTTCTCAATATGATTTACCCATAGCCGAACATGGTTGGATAGAAATTGAATTGGTAGATGATGCAGGAAACCCCACCCGAAAACGGATTGGGATTACTCGCTTGCACATGGAAGAGGACGCTGGAAAACTCGTACACGCAGGTAGTGACAGGCTTTCTGGTTCTACTTATTCGCTTGTAGATTATAACCGGGCTGGTATCCCTTTGGTGGAAATTGTTTCTGAACCTGATTTGCGAACAGGACAAGAAGCATCAGAATATGCCCAAGAATTACGCCGGATTGTCCGCTATCTTGGTGTCAGTGATGGGAATATGCAAGAAGGTTCTCTACGTTGTGATGTGAATATTTCTGTGCGTCCGGTGGGACGAGAGCAATTTGGCACTAAGGTAGAAATTAAGAATATGAACTCCTTTAGTGCGATTCAAAAAGCAATTGATTATGAAATTGAACGTCAAATTGCAGCCATTGAATCAGGAGAAAAAATTGTTCAAGAAACCCGTCTCTGGGAAGAAGGTTCACAACGTACCAGCAGTATGCGGATAAAAGAGGGTTCTAGTGATTATCGTTACTTCCCTGAACCAGATTTAGCTCCCATTGAAGTTACCCAAGCAGAATTGGACTCATGGTTAAATCAATTACCGGAATTACCTGCGCGTAAACGCCACCATTATGAAAATGAGTTGGGACTTTCGGCTTATGATGCGCGGGTTCTAACTGAGGATAAACCAGTTGCAGACTATTTTGAAAGTGCGATTTCCCAAGGTGCAAATCCTAAAGCTGCGGCTAACTGGATTACTCAAGATATCGCTGGTTACTTAAATAAACAAAAACTCACCATTTCCGAAATTAAACTGAGTGCGGTTAACCTAGCTGATGTGATTACTCGTATTGAAACTGGTAAAATCAGTAACGGACAAGCTAAGGAAAAACTCACAGATTTATTAAATGGTGTTTCTCCAGAAGTAGCCTTTGCGGGTCAAGAACTCATTTCAGATCGTACCATTTTGGAAGCGATAGTTGATGAAATTATTGCTGCTAACCCCCAACAAGTTGAAAAATATCGTAAAGGTAACACCAACCTTAAAGGCTTTTTCGTGGGACAAGTTCTCAAAAAAACCGATAAACGAGCAGAACCGAAACTCACTAATCAATTGATTGAAGAGAAACTCAATGCACTAATGTAGGGTGACACCCCTCACCCTAAAAATGGTATAATGTGGTAATAAGACGCAACTTGATTATTGGGAGAGCTAGTTTAGATTGGCTCTCTTTCTTTATGTAGGGACTGGGGACTGGGGACTGGGGACTGGGGATTGGGGATTGGGGATTGGGTAATGGGTAACAACGGACAACTGACCACTGACAAAAATAAAAAATAGGGGGTTTAACCCCTTGGTGCTAGAATCATATAATGTGCTAAGTAGATGCACCCTGATGATTTTTAGAGAGCTATCCAAGTAGCTCTCTTTTATTTGTTTTGGGTTTAATCTGAAAAAAAGATTGGCAACAACAGATAAACTCACAATAGACACAAATACTCAACACTGACAGAAGACCGACAGGGGTGAGTAGACACGAAATATATAATTGTGAGCAAAATTATGGCAGACTGGCAAATAATTACTGGTGGTGTGACAGCAGCACGGGGCTATAAAGCAGCGGGAATTACAGCGGGGCTGAAAGCTTCAGGATTACCGGATTTAGCCTTAATAGTATCAGATGTGGAGGCGATCGCCGCAGGTGTATTTACCACTAGCCAGGTCAAAGCAGCTTGTGTAGATTACTGCCAGCAAGTGTTACAAGGAAAACATAGTGCTAGAGCCATCCTCTGTAATGCGGGACAAGCTAACGCTGCGACAGGTGAACAAGGTATTAAGGATGCTCAAGAAAGTGCAGACTTGTTAGGAAAAGAATTAGGTATTAACCCAGATTCTATTTTATTAGCTTCTACTGGCGTAATTGGTCAACGGATTAAAATGGATATCTTGCGGGGTGGTATCCCAAAAGTTGTCGCTGCGCTTTCGGAAACAGGCTCAGACACAGCCTCTGGCGCAATTATTACTACAGATTTAGTTACCAAATCTATCGCCTTAGAAACTACTATAAGCGATCGCCCGGTGAGAATTGGTGGGATTGCCAAAGGTTCAGGGATGATTCACCCCAACATGGCGACAATGTTAGCTTTTGTTACCTGTGATGCGGCGGTATCTTCTACGCTTTGGCAACAAATGTTAACTAGAGCAGCAGATAGAAGCTTTAATTCTATTACCGTTGATGGTGATACGAGTACAAATGATTGTTTAATTGCTTTAGCAAATGGTCAGTCCCGCACTCCCGCAATTACAGAAATGGGTGCAGAAGCCCAGAAGTTAGAAGCTATGTTAACATTTGTCTGTCAGCATTTAGCAAAAGCGATCGCTCGTGACGGCGAAGGTGCAACTTGTTTAATAGAAGTACAAGTGACAGGCGCTCATGATGAATTATCAGCTCGACAAATCGCTAAAACCATTGCTGGTTCATCTTTGGTCAAAGCTGCCATTTTCGGTCATGATCCCAATTGGGGACGCATTGCTGCGGCTGCTGGACGGGCTGGAGTCCCTTTCGAACAGGAAAATCTCTCAGTTAAATTAGGGGATATTTTACTGTTTGAAAATGGTCAACCTTTACCTTTTGATAAAGCCGCAGCTAGTACATATTTGAAAGCAGCAGCTAATGGTGAATATCTGCAATCAGACACGGTGTTAATTTCTGTTGGTGTTGGTAATGGTCATGGTAGCGGTAAGGCTTGGGGTTGTGATCTCAGTTATGATTATGTGAAAATTAACGCTGAGTATACAACGTAATAAAACGGGCGTTGCTTTTTTGCTTTTAGCCGCAACGCCAATTTTTTGTTTCCTTTGCCTGGAGTGATAGAAGAGAACAAGCAACAATAAAGAAATACAGAGATTTCTATCCTGATTTAAAAATATATAATTAATTTTACTTGGGTGCTTAGTAATTTTTTTATACAATTATGCATCACCCTTACATTAAAACAGATTTACAGCACTTTGCTCAACTGTTGGGTAAAAAATTAAATCCTACAACCCTTACATCGTAAACATTCTGAATGTTTAAGTGTACTCATTTAACAAGAAATAACCAGAAAAGTAATGTATGACACAAAAAATACTGTCTACAGTTTGCTACATTCTAAAATGTAGCTATGATAGAATCACACTTACGTAATAGACTTACAATTTCCAATTAAAAAATGTTCCAATCTCTAAGGTGCGTGCATAAATCACTGTATGAAATTGAATAATTTATTGTTTGGAAATCTTTAAGTCAAAAATAGAAATGGGCTAATTTTCTCTACCAAATAAAAGGTATATTCTCATGGTAAAAGGTTTTTTCACTCCAGGACTTGTGACTAGTGATATAGGTAGTTATGCAGCTACCACCCAATATCTGACTGGAGATTTTAATAAGGATTTAATACCTGATTTAATTCAGATTTCGCAGAATACTGCTACCAGCAAATATAACGCTAATACTTCTATCGGTAATGGTTTTGGTTCTTTCAGTTTATCACCAGCGACTAGTGTAATAGGTAATTATGAAACTACTACACAATATCTTAGTGTAGATGTTAATAATGATGGCTTTACTGATTTAATTGAGATTTGGAAGAATGGGACTACTAATAAATTTCAATCTGCTACCTGGCTAAATAATACTCAAGGTTCTTTCAATATAGGACCAGAGAGCACTATAGGTAATTTTGCAACTAACACAAAGTACCTGAATGCAGATGTTAATAATGATGGATTCGCTGATTTAATTCAGATTTTGCAGAATACGGCTACTAGTAAATATACTGCTACTACCTGGATCAACAATGGTCAAGGTTCTTTTACTGTAGGAGTTGTGACTAGTCCTATAGGTAATTATGAAGCTACCACTCAATATCTGACTGGAGATTTTAATAATGATGGATTTGCTGATTTAATTGAGATTTGGCAGAATGGTGCTACTAGTAAATATACTGCTACTACTTGGTTGAATAATACTCAAGGTTCTTTCTATTTAGGACCAGAGACCAGTAGTATAGGTAATTATGTAACTACTACACAATACCTCAGTGCAGATGTTAATAACGATGGAGCAACTGATTTAATTGAAATTTGGCAGAATGGGACTACTAATAAATTTCAATCTACTACCTGGCTGAATAATACTCAAGGTTCTTTCTACTTAGGAACTACTACTAATGATGTAGGTAATTATGCAGCTAACACAAAATATCTCAGCTCCGACGTTAATAAAGATGGATCACCTGATTTAATTCAGATTTTTCAGAATGGGACTAAATTTAGTGCTGCTACCTGGATAAATAGTGAAGACTCCACCCCCAATATCACCCTAGCTGTATCTCCCAGTATCGTCACTGAAGATGGAACAGCTAATCTAGTTTATACGTTTACTCGTACAGGTGATACAGTCAATGCCTTAAGCGTCAACTATAGCATCGCTGGTACAGCAAATAGT
>JANMEE010000201.1:0-10172 GCA_031376645.1 Dolichospermum sp. OTE_75_concoct_329_sub
CTGAATCAGGATTTTCAGGATTTAAGGATTTTCAGGATTGTTGTTTGTGGGTTATTTGTGATGGTTAAATTGTCTGAATCAGGATTTCCAGGATTTAAGGATTTTCAGGATTGTTGTTTGTGGGTTATTTGTGATGGTTAAATTGTCTGAATCAGGATTTCCAGGATTTAAGGATTTTCAGGATTGTTGTTTGTGAGTTATTTGTGATGGTTGAGATGGTTAAATTGTCTGAATCAGGATTTTCAGGATTAACATAAATCTTCCTCTAAAAAATAATTTCAAAAACCTTAACATAAAATAAATAAAAACATCCTGAAAATTCTCTAATCCTGGAAATCCTGATTCAGACAAAAAATAATTTCAAAAACCTTAACATCAAATAAATAAAAACATCCTGAAAATCCTCTAATCCTGGAAATCCTGATTCAGACAAAAAATAATTTCAAAAACCTTAACATCAAATAAACAAAAACATCCTGAAAATCCTCTAATCCTGGAAATCCCATCAAAGTCAATTAACTAGTACAGTACGACGTAAGGTAATTCACCATTCCGAATCTATGAAAAGCTTATGCTGTATTCATTCTAAATTCTTAATTCTTAATTCCGAGAAAGCGATACTAGGCTACCTTCTGGAAACAAATTTTCCTTTCTGACTGAGCTTTAAAGTCATAACTAAAGTTTTAGGGAATAAGACACTTTCTGTTTTCTATTGTCTTTTTTTATAAATTTTTCGTAAAATAGTATATTAATCCCACATATAATTAATTTCATACAGTAAAATAGCGTAGAGAGTAATAAACTAAGTATTAACCGTCATGAATTTACCAAAATATTTCCTGTATCTAAGAAAACTAATCAGCATTATTTCACCAACACTATTAATTACATCTGCCCTGCCTACACAGTTATTGGCACAGCCATTACCAATGAAAATAAGTCTGGAGTTCCCGTCTGGAGAATCTAGAGGTACACCTAAATCAACACTCGGTGGAGGAAGAAGAGGAAATTCATGTCTCACACGTGACAAAAAGAAACCCTCTTTAACTGCCTTAATGCCCAACCGAAGTAATAAAAGCTTCACAGTTTCTGCAACTCCAGAATTCTATTTTTATGTTCCCACAAGTACCGCAACTACTGGAGAATTTGTCATTAGATCCGGTGAAGAAGATGGTTACGAAACAACCTTTCAAGTACCTAGTAAATCAGGAATAGTCAAACTGCAACTCCCCTCCCAATTCTCTCTGAAAACAGGTTTAATATATAAGTGGTATTTTACAATCATCTGTGATGATCTTGACAGAAGTGCCGATGAATATACTCAGGGAACAATAGAACTAACAGCTATCAGTAAATCTTTGAATGAGGCTCTTCAGCAAGCAACTCCTTTAAAACAAGCAAAAATTTATGCTCAGTATAATATTTGGTCAGAAACCCTCACCAATATTGCCCAGTTACGCGTCCAAAAGCCAAATGAATGGAAAGGACTTCTAAAATCAGTTGGTTTAGAGGCAATAGCCGAAGAACAGCTAGTTGATTGTTGCCAATTAAACCCTAAACCTAAGTAAAAATGGATGCAAATAAGCTGAAAAATTTTCTTTGGCAAGGACGCGGCTTGTGGAGTACCACACCAGTAATTGCCTTAACAGTAATTCTGATCCGTTTTGTAGGTTTATTACAGGGGTGGGAATGGGGTGTCTTTGACCAATATGTGCGTTGGCGACCCCCACAAACCCGTGACGACCGCATTGTTATTGTCGGTATTGATGAAGAAGACTTGGATAATCTCAAACAAGCAAAGATTACAGATCAAGTATTAGCTAACTTTCTTAACAAACTGAAAGCAAAAAAACCAAGAGCCATTGGACTCGACGTGTATCGTAACTTACCTGAATCACCTGGTACTTCAGAATTAGAACAGGTATTTAAATCTACTCCTAATCTAGTTGGTATCCAGAAAGTAGTAGGAAAAAACAGATACGAACGAGTAGCTCCACCACCAGTTCTTAAATCTTTGGGTCAAGTGGGTGCAAATGACTTAATTGTTGATTCAGATAACAAGGTGCGCCGCGCTTTGATGTATATAGACGAAGGGAGTATTTACAGTCTCAGCTTACATTTAGCTTTGCGTTATCTGGAAAAAGAAGGAATTCTCGCTACCAAAGATTTTCGACTAGGAAAAACTAAATTTGTTCGTTTTGAAAGTAATGATGGTGGTTATGTTCATGCTGACGCTGGTGCCTACCAGATATTAATAAACTATCGAGGAAACAACGGTTATTTCGACACCGTTTCCATGACAGATATTATGGAAGACAAATTACCTGCTGGTTGGGGGAGAGATCGTATCATCCTGATTGGGTATACAGGAGAGAGTTTAAAAGACTCATTTTTCACTCCGTACAGCAGCGAACTTCTCAGTTTCTCAAAACAAATGAGTGGGGTAGAAATTCATGCCAATATCACCAGCCAAATTATCAGTGCAGCCTTAGAAAATCGCCATCTATTTAAAACTTTCTCAGAACCTCAAGAGTGCGTATGGATAGTATTTTGGAGTGGGGTTGGCGCGTTCTTGACTTGGAACTTGCGTTTACAAGACCTATTCACATTTCAGAGGGTGGTCGCTGTTGTACTGGCAGGAGGCTCTTTACTAGGTAGCACATATTTAGCTTTCCTGTGGGGTTGGTGGCTACCTGTAGTTCCACCATTTTTAGCACTCATAGGCTCAGTGGTTGCCATCACAGCTTACATTGCTCGCACTGCTGGAAATATCCGCAAGGTCTTTGGGCGTTACTTAACGGATGAAGTTGTAGCTAATATACTAGAAAGTCCAGAAGGATTGAAACTTGGTGGTGAACGGCGGCAAATTACCATTTTTACATCCGACTTGAGAGGATTTACAGCCACATCAGAAAGATTACCACCTGAAGAGGTTGTCAAAATCCTGAACTTTTATCTGGAATGTATGGCAGATGAAATTACCAAGTATCAGGGAACTATTGATGAATTTATGGGTGATGGGATTTTGGTACTTTTTGGCGCTCCTACAGCCAGAGAAGATGATGCTGTTAGAGCCGTTGCTTGCGGTATCGCCATGCAGTTAGCTATGGTCAAAGTTAACGCTAAAATGCAGGAATGGGGCTTGCCAGTGCTAGAAATGGGTATCGGTATTAATACAGGGGTTGTGGTAGTAGGAAATATTGGCTCGGAAAAGCGAACTAAGTATGGTATCGTTGGCAGTCAAGTAAATTTAACTTACCGCATTGAGGGCTATACCACAGGCGGCCAAGTTATTATTTCTGAATCTACTTTCCAAGAAGTAGAGTCAATAGTGGTAATTGATAGTCAAATGCAAGTTACCCCAAAAGGGGTTCAAAAACCAATCAATGTTTATAAAATAGCTGGCATTACCGGCGAATACAATCTTTTTCTCTCTCAACATCAAGAAGAATTATGCACTCTTCCTGAACCCCTTGCTATTGAATATGCGTTGGTAGATGGTAAAGATATTGGTAGTTCATCATTCAAAGGGGTTTTAGTGCGACTTTCAATCAATGAAGCAGAAATTTGTTTTGTCAGTGAAGAAGTTCAAGAACCACCCTCTTACTTAACTAACATCAAACTTAATTTATGTACACCCAATCAATCGGGAGAAATAGGCGATATATATGCCAAAGTTTTAGAAAAACCTGCCCAAATAGGGCATTTTTGTATTCGCTTTACTGCCAAACCTCCAGAAATTATCAGCAAATTTAGTAATTTAATTGAACAAATTAATTCACAAAATTCTCAATAATTTAGAAGTTAGGCATCAGAAATCAAAATAATTGTAAAATTAATATATTCGATACCGAATAATAGCAAAATGACAAAATTGATATTTTTAGGTTCTGGTTCAGCTTTTACAGTTGGTGCCAATAATTTTCAGTCTAATATGATCTTAGTAACTGAACAGGATGATAAACTATTAATTGATTGTGGCACAGATATTAGACTTTCTCTCCATGCGGCTGGGTTATCATATCTTGATATCACCGATATTTATATTAGTCATCTCCATTCTGATCATGTTGGAGGACTTGAATATATTGCTTTTAGTACATTATTTGACCCCAGGTGTCAAAAACCAACTATTTATTTAAGCAAAGATGTTTCTAGTAATCTTTGGGATAGAACTTTATCAGGTGGACTGAGATTTCTTGATGGCGATATTGTGACGATAGATACATTTTTTAAAGAGCATAAAATTAACCATCATGGTCATTTTACTTGGCAAGAAATCAAGTTTGACCTTGTTAAAGTTAATCATGTGGATAATGGCTTTTATTTGATGCCTAGCTATGGATTATTTTTTACATTAGAAGGCGTTAAAATATTTTTATCCACCGATGCTCAATTATGTTTAAATACAAATGGAAAATACTATGAGCAAGCAGATATAATTTTTCATGATTGTGAAACATCACGCTATCAAACTCCTGTTCATGCCAATTATGAACAATTATCAATGCTACCCGCAAAAATCAAAAATAAAATGTGGCTATATGGTTATCAACCGGGTTTTCTGCCTGATGCTAAAAAAGACGGTTTTTGCGGTTTTGTAAAGTGTGGTCAGGTTTTTGAATTTTCATCTTTACATCAGTAGTAACTTGTTAAAAAAATTTCATGATTTTCATCATTAATTAATTCATAATTATGGGACAACAATTTTCTGACAATTCTCACATAGAGAATCAAGCTGCAAAGGCGGCTACTGGCTTCCATACTGATACTGTTACTTCTGAAAAAGTTTCTGATTTTGAGTTCTTATTTACTAGAGCAATTGAATTTCGCCAAGAAACAGTTTACTTTATCATTGTAGATCGTTTTCATGATGGCGATCCTAGCAATAATGAAGGTCCAAATAAGGAACTATATGATCCAACTCGGCAAAAATGGGGCAAATATTGGGGTGGAGATATACAAGGCATTATTGACAAACTAGACTATCTCAAAAATATGGGAGTCACCGCTATTTGGATTTCTCCCTTATTTGAACAAGTCGAAGCTTTACAGTTTGATAATGCGGCTATGCACGGTTATTGGACAAAGGATTTTAAACGCATTAATTCTCGCTTTTTGGCACAGAATGAGGAAAACTCCTTATTCAAATCCACCGTTTTTGATCGCTTAATTTCCGGGTTACATGACCGAGGCATGAAGCTAATTTTAGATATTGTCTGTAACCATAGTAGTCCCGATGTGAATGGCGAAAAAGGCAAACTATATGATGATGGTGTTTTAATTGCTGATTTTTATAACGACATCAATAATTGGTATTATCATAACCCAGAAATCACAGATTGGGAAAATGAAGAACAACTTTTATATTATGAAATGGCAGGATTAGCCACTTTTAATGAAAGTAATCCACAGTATCGTCATTACATTAAAACTGCAATAAAACAATGGTTAGATCGGGGAGTAGATGCTTTACGGGTGGATACTGTTAAGCATATGCCTATCTGGTTTTGGCAGGAGTTTAATAGCGATATTCAAGCTCATAAACCTTCTGTATTTACCTTTGGTGAGTGGGGTTTCAGTAATCCTAAAGATGGTAGTTCCACAAAATTCGCTAATGAGTCGGGAATGTCTATTCTCGACTTTGGTTTATCTGGTGCTATTCGGGAAGCTTTGGCTCAAAACTTACTAGGAGGATTTCAATTAATTCAGAATGTTTTTAATCTTGATTATCTTTACAACACAGCGACTGAATTGATTACTTTCATTGATAATCATGATATGCCGCGCTTCCTCAGTTTGAACCCTGATCAAGATATTTTGCGACTCGCTATAATATTAGTTATGACTTGTCGTGGTATTCCCTGTATTTATTATGGAACGGAGCAATATCTTTATAATAATACCAATGCAGGAAATGATCCTTATAACCGTCCCATGATGGAAAAATGGGCTACAGAATCACAACTTTATCAGGATATTCAACTATTATCTAAGTTGCGAAGATTAAACCCTGCGGTGTCTCTTGGTAGTCAGATCCAAAAATATATTACAGATGATGTCTATTGCTATCTACGACGCTATCGAGATTCCCGCTGTTTTGTGGTGATGAATAAAGGTCAATCAATTACCATTGATGTAGAAAATACAGAATTGGAAGATGGAGAATATAACTGTATTTTGACAAAACGTTTTTTTGAAGTTAAAAACAGCAAAATTTTAGGATTGAACCTGGAATCCAAAGAATTAATTATCCTCAGTTATATAGGGGAACGAGTTAAAGGAAAAACCATTGTCCGGGTACAACTTAATGGAATCCACACTCAACCAGGTGAGGTAGTTGTGGTGACAGGAGATTGTCCTGAATTGGGCAATTGGGATATTGGTAAAGCTTATGTTCTAGAATACATCAATCAAAATACTTGGTTTGGAGAAATACCTTTTGATCAAAGTGCTGGTAAAGCGATCGCTTATAAATATGCCATTTTCAGGAAAAACCAAACCCCCCTGCGCGAAAATATCGTTAGCCGACGCTGGATTTTAGCAGAACAAGGAACTGTGAAATGGCGCGATAATTGGGCTAGTTAATCGTGGGGTTTGGTGTCTTGATCAATCACCTAATCACTCACAAAAAACTGGCTTTTTGCTAATAAATCTAGAATTACTGTCACCAGACAAGCGCCAGCCACAAGAGCAATTAAAACCACAGGAGATAAATTATTTCCCGTAATAGCTAAGAATAAAACAAAACTTCCCGCGCCTAAACGATAAGCACTCAAAATTCTCCCTGTTTGTATTTTATCTAAAACACAAGTCGAGAAATTAATCACGGCTAAAACCATTAAGCATAGTGTTACCGCACCACAAAAAAGCCAACGTTCATTTCCTGGTAAAACATTAACTTCACTTTTAGCAATTATATGTTCAACCCCTACCCCCATTGCTCCTAAACCTATAGCTAGGAACAGGTGAGAATAAAGCCAAGTGAGAAAGATTTTGATTCTACCTGCTTTCATTGTTTCTAGTGGTGAAACATCAACGCTATCGAAATAAAGCCACCAGAAGCTAAAAGCAATACTCACACCTAACACAGCCATTAATATTGATGAGGTATCCCATTGTTTTCCTGCTACCCCCCGCACGACTGCGTGCATTGATTCACCCAAGACAATAATTGTAAATAGTCCTAGACGTTCTGGAACATGAGACATATTTGGTGGGATTTGAACTGCTAAATTACCTGTACCTAGCGGAGTCATAAATTCTATTAGCAAACCTAATGCCCAAAATCCAAACCGCCAGGGAACTGGTACAAACAACGAAACTAACCAAAATGCTATACCAATACTAAAACCTTTAACATACCAACTAGTTAAGGGACGAGCTTCTGTTACATAGTGTCCGGCAATCAGATACTGAACAATAAGAATACAACGAGCAGCTATGTAGGCAATAGCAAATCCCTGAGAAGATGTACTCATACCGTGATGCAAATTTACTGTCAAAGCAATAATAATTGACATTTGTAGTAAAGTTAGCAAGCGATCGCCAAGGTCGTCAGTGTCAAAAAGAGTAGCATAAAAAGTAGCACCTATCCAGCACCACCATATCGGGATAAACAGGGACACATAACCAATAAACCCCCCTAAAGAAACATCTTTACTGAGATTATGAGATAATTCAGCGATCGCTACTACAAAGACTAGATCATAGAAAAGTTCTAGCCAAGTCGCACGTCTTTCTTCATGATCCTCACCAATGCGTAATCTAGGCGGTTGCCACAAACCTTTTTTCATCTTTCAAATTACCAATTACCAGCCAAAAAAAATAAGAGTAAGCCACAAAATAAATGATCCAATTTCACTTCAATCAAAACGATTTTTTCTCCCCCTGCTCCTTGCCTTCAACACGATAAGATCTTTTTTTATTTAGACATCTCTAATCAGGGTTTGCAAAAAAGAAAGCAAAAGGGTTGATAGATAAAGGTTTGCAGGGTTTTATAACCAAACAAGTGCAAGATTATTGACAATAGATGTTTAAAACCCTTGCATTTTCATCAAAAATAATCGCGTAAATTTGAGGACTAATTGTCCAACCTTCTCTTCCTCCTCTTTATTCCTCCTGACTCCTGACTCAGTGACTCCTGACTCCTAGCCTTCACGAGAAGACTTTTTCAGCAAACCCTAATTATGTGAGCCACTTTGTCAAAAGAAACCCACAAAGGGTATTTTTATCTTAACTTTGTGGGTTATTCATTAACATTGATACAGCCGGAAATAGGGTGAAAAGCTTCTTCGTATATAGCTTTGTGCTTAAATTTTTACCACATTCACTGGCAATGTGCTGTATAACTAAATCCCTCTTTTAAGCAAAGATAAAGTCATTAGCTGTAAACTGATCAAATACAATATTCGATACAGTTGCCAGGGATATTTGAGAATTATTAGCGCTTTCTAGTCCGTTCACTCTAGCTACAATACTGGTGCTTCTGATGTCTCCAAAAGCTGGCAATAGCGTCAACTCGTCAAAGGAGTCGATATGAGCTATATTTTTGATGACAATTTTATCAAGACCAAGTTTAAAGTCCATAATCATGTTCTTTGTATCTGTTAATTGCGGTAGGCCGAACTGCGTCAATTGTCTAGTTTCAACAACTGAATCAGCAAATGTACCGTCAGCAATCACAAACTGATCTTTTCCAACACCACCATAGAGAAGATTGTTACCACCTGTGCCAATACTTAGTACATCATTACCATTTTTACCAAATAACTTGTTATGGCTACCAGCTAAAAGTATATCGTTCCCACTGGTACCATCAATACGAGCTAATTTTGATGATGGTATAACTGCTGGTAATACTGGTGGTGAGTCTACAGAAATTGCCAGAGATTCTACCTGTTGATTAGCAAAGTTGCCAAAAGAGTATTCAGTTCCCGGCTTTAGGTAAACAAACGTATTCCGTTTTACTAATCTGACTTCATTATCAATTTTTAAGGATAGGCTGCCTTTTCTCACATACAAAGCTTCATGCTTGTCAGTTTTAATCGGTTCGGGAAAATCATTCGTATTACTGGCGATTTGACCCCGAATTTCACCCCCTGGGTTTCCCTTCGTATCTATCTGGAAATAAAAGTTGCTTTCGGTTCCAGGTAAGCCAGGACGATAGAGAAAATTACGTAAAGCTGCAGGAATCTCTTGCTCTTTCCGATTCCAGATCCCACTAATGGTAGCTTTTCCTTGATCTAACGTAATGCTCAGGTTTTTTTCATCCTGTTTACCAGCATCCAAAATGTTAAATATATTTTGACCACTGCTACCTCGTCCACCCATGTTGATATGGATAGCAGTTACATCATCCTTAAGATTAGAAGTCTGGGAAGTACCACCGTTAACCAATGCTCCAAAATCTAAACCAGTTACAGTCAAACTATACTCAATTTCCTTTTGAGCATTGATTTTTATGCTGGCCATACCAGTACCTAATGTTTGTTTCGGTTCTAAAACTTGGCTACCATTCAAATAAGCTTGAGCAAAGACATTAGTTGTCTTAGGTGCTAGGGAAAAACTATTGTATGACAGTTTATTTCCTTTCTCATCTACTGTTTCTGCAAAGCTACTCAAAGAAGTATATTCGATACCGAAAGGACCTGTAAATTTCGGTCGATTACTATAAGTTGATATAGTAAATCCACTGACTCCAGCTACCTGAGATTTTATTTTCTGCTGTAAGCTTTGAGACGTGTTATCTGGTAACACTAACACATAATTGGGAGTTCCTGTAGGGGGTTGATAACCATCAAATGCAACACCACCTCCCGTGCGTTGTCCAAACGCTAACTGTTTAGGATCAATCCCCAAAGGAGGTGCAGGAATAGGGTTATTTCTATCTGTGACTGGAATACCTGCAAATTCGAATAAGAGGTCTAATCCTCCAGGGGTAGTAACTGAAAGAATTCTTGCCCCTTTGGTTGTTCCTGATGTAGCAGTGGTTGAGTTTGGGTTAGCAAATCCGTGGGGTCTGAGTCGCGGTCCAAACACAAATGTACCTTGTGGTAATCCCTTTAAGATAAATTCCTCTTTACCTGGTCCAGGGGGAACGCCAAATGCACCAGCTTCGTTACCTACAAAGAAGTTAACTTGTCCTTGTTGCACAAAAAATGCTTCGTGTT
>JANMEE010000208.1:0-19685 GCA_031376645.1 Dolichospermum sp. OTE_75_concoct_329_sub
ACTTCGAGAACTAATTGCCCAACCCTTCTCTTACTTCTTCCTTCTTCCTTCGTGTCCTTCGTGCCTATATCCCTCCGGGACGCTTCGCGAACGTGGTTCATTAACTCTTCTACGGGCGTATTGCAATACGCCCCTACTTACAGAAGAAGTGTGTCGAAATGAGTTTCAGTTTTGTGGATAGTTTTTGACTAAACCTTTTGTTTAGTAACCCAGCGAGAAATAATACTAGTAATTAAAACCATTAATACCAGAATTAAAGATGCAGCCCAAGCTAGAGATTGCCAGGTTTGATAGGGAGAAGTAGCAAAGTTGTAAACTAAAACTGCTAGAGAAGCAGTCGGTTTGAGAATGCTATCTGGCCAGAAAGAAGAGAAAAGAGCCGTAAATAGTAATGGCGCTGTTTCTCCAGCAGCACGAGCGATCGCCAAAGTAGAACCAGTCACAATTGCGGGTAATGCAGCCGGCAATACCACCAGTGTCACAGTTTGCAAATTACTTGCACCTAGTCCAATAGATGCTTGTCGCAAATCTTCAGATACTAATTGCAAAGCTTCGTCTGTGGTTTTCACAATAATGGGTAACATCAAAATTGCTAGAGCAAATCCACCTCCCAGGGCTGAGTAAGAGCCTAAATTCAGCTTTACTAAGGTTAAAACCACAATTCCATAAGCAAATACCCCAGCAATAATCGAGGGAACTCCACTGAGGACATTAGTGGCAAAACGTATCCATCTAGCAATTTTTTGGGAACTAAATTCAGTTAAATAAATTGCTGCCAATACACCAAAAGGAACGCTAATTACAGCAGCAATTCCTACCATCAATAATGTTCCCAAGATGGCGTTACCAAAACCGCCATTTTTGCCAAAAGGAGATGGTGGCAACTGGGTAAAAACGTTGAGATTTAAACTACTAAATCCTCTAATGACTACATAATAAAGCACTGCCAATAAAGGAATAAGTGCCAATATTCCACAGATAAAAGCTAACACAGTCATTGCTGTATTAAACAATGTTCTACCAGAGGAAGGGGAATGAGTTAAGCTTCTTTGAGGAAAAGAAGAAGTCATAAATTTAACCTATTACTAAATTATAGTCTCTGCACTCGCGTCACAATAACCTCTGCCAAAATATTGACTATCATGGTTAATACAAATAAAACTAAAGCTGCATACATTAAAGCCGCAACTTGTAAGCCATTAGCTTCAGCAAACTGATTTGCCAATAAAGAAGAAATCGTATTTGCTGGTGCTAGTAAAGAGATATTAATATTGTTGGCATTACCTATTAACATTGTCACAGCCATTGTTTCACCCATTGCTCTACCAAGTGCCAACATTACCGCACTGACAATACCGGAAAAAGCAGCGGGGATGAGAACTTGAAAAATTGTTTCCCAACGGGTTGCACCAACTCCCAAAGCCGCTTGACGCAAACTTGAAGGTAGAGAAACCAAAGCATCACGAGAGATAGCTGTAATAATTGGCAAAGTCATAATTGCTAAGATCACTCCTGCTGGGAACATTCCTGGTCCTGTGGGTGCAGAACTAAAAATTGGTAGCCAACCCAGAGAGTTATGCAGCCATTTTCCCAAATTAGTTAAAATCGGGATTAAAACAAAAATTCCCCAAACTCCATATACAACACTGGGAATAGCAGCCAGTAACTCTACTAAAAATACTAGGACTAACTGCACTTGAGAGGGCAGAAAATTCTCACTCAATAAAAGCGCTGTTCCTACACCAATTGGGACTGCTAAAATTAGGCCAATCAAAGAACTCATTAAAGTTCCGTAAATTGCAGGTAGCACCCCATATTCATTCTTGACAGGATTCCAACTGCTGGTAATTAAGAAATTAAACCCGAATTTTTGGATAGCAGGCCAAGCGGCAATAGTAACTTGTACAGCAATCCATAATAACGTACCAGCGATCGCTAAGGCAAAAATTCGAGTTAACCAAATAAAGCTCCGATCTAGGTTTCTGTCTATTTCAGAGCGATTTTTCATCGTTGATGGTGTTTCTGGAAAATTTATAGCCATAAATCAGGAGTCACCGAGTCAGGAGTTAATGAACCACGTTCGCGGAGCGTCCCGTCAGGGATAGGAGCGAAGGACACGAAGGAAGAAGGAAGAAGGAAGAAGGAAGGAAATATTAAAAATTTAGTTTGTGCTTATTTGGCAGTTTTAGGAGTAGTGCCAACAGAAATTTTATAATCAGGACTGATTTGATCAGCCGCTGCTGCGACTTTGGCAATTACATTAGCTGGTAAAGGCACATATCCTAATTGACTAGCTATTTTTTGTCCATCCGTCAAGGCGTATTCAATGGTTATTTCCATTGCTTTAGCTTTGGCAGCATCAGCATATTTTTTATAAGCTAGAATCCAAGTGTAAGTAACGATGGGATAAGAATCCGCACCTTCAGGATCGGAAATAAAAGCGCGCAGATTTTCTGGTAGAGTTACTGATTCTAAGGTTTTAGCTGATGATTCTGGGGAAGCTGAAACAAACTTTTTGGCTTTATTTTCTAAAGATGCAAATTTGAGATTACTCTCTTTAGCGTAGACATATTCAACATAACCAATAGAACCAGGAGTTTGTTGGATTTGGGCGGTAACACCTTCATTACCTTTAGCACCAATTCCTACAGGCCATTTGACATTTTTCCCGTCACCTACTTTAGTTTTCCATTCGGGACTAATGGCGCTGAGGTGTTTGGTGAAAACGCCTGTAGTCCCGCTACCATCAGCGCGATAAATAACTTTGATTTCCTCTTTTGGCAATTTAGCACCAGGATTAGCTTGAGCGATCGCCGGATCATCCCAAAATTTTATTTTACCCAGTAAAATATCAATATAAGCTGCCCGTGATAGGTTGAGTTTAGGAACATCTGGCAAATTATAAGCTAGAACAATACTACCAGCAGTTACAGGTAATAATAACACGCCCTTTTCCGCAGGAATTTTTTGAATTTCTTCATCTTTCATCGCTACATCACTAGCACCAAAATCTACCGTTCCTTTGGTAAACTGCTCAACTCCAGCACCACTACCCACAGACTGATAATTAACTTTCAAATTGGGATATTTTTTATTTAACTCTGTAAACCAGGTTTGATAAAGTGGTGCCGGAAAAGAAGCCCCCGCACCTACTAACTCAACATTGCCATTTAGTTTTGTAGAGGTATTTGTAGTTTTACCAGGAGATTCGCTAGTAGTTGGATTATTGGAGTTAGTGTTCCCACAGGCAGATAAACCAATTACCAGCAATAATCCAGATATTGAAACTGTAAGGCGATTATTTTTGATTGTACCTAAACGTAATAGCATAATAATTAAAATTTATTAAATTTTGATAAACACCTCTAGCATAGCTCTAAAATTTTTTTGGAGGTAAGCAATTAGGTGGAGAAACAGAAAAATTCATAAAATCCCATATTAGCTATAGCTTTAGGCAATTTACTCTAATCTTTGCAATTTAAGCATCGTAATACATATCATCAGCCACAAAAAACCAACTCCATAACCGGCAATTATGTCTGTCGGCCAATGGACTCCTAAATATAAGCGGCTGATACCAATAGCAGCAATTAAAATAACTGTCAAACTGTAAATAACTTTGGATAAATGAGGATAGTGAGTTGGTGAGTTGCCATCTCGTAAGCAACAAAACCATAAAGCACCATAGAACCATAGAACCTAGTGCATGACCACTAGGAAAACTAAGAGAACTCCATAAAAAAGATGAACTGCTTGCAGCAGCACTTCGCTATCCAATCTTGTGGGATGGGCATCTTGCCCGTCCTAATATTATTAGCAGGCAAGATGCCTGCACCACAAGAGATTTTGGGGTATTTTTTTATTTGGAAGTCTCTTATTCATCGTTAGCAGGTCTAGCTACTGCTAGTCTTTACTTATTTAAAACAGCCTAAATAGGGTGCTAGGGCTAAAGTTTGCGTCAGATCAGCAAGGAGAAAGCGATCGCATAGATTAAACAGTTCTACATCAGTCTGTGTCTTTCGCATTAGTTTTAGAAAATTTCCTTCAGTATCAACACTCAAGGCAATGTAGTTCAGGAACATTTTCATGTAAGCTACACGCGATCGCATTGGAATAGTTGAAGCTGTAGGAGTATGCCATAACCGATCAATATATTTACGGACTTCAACTAAAGGAACAGGTGTAATTGCTTCTCCTCGCAAAGCCTGGCGAATTTGATTAAACAGCCAAGGATTACCAATCGCCCAACGTCCCACCATTACCCCCGCGGCGCCCGTCTGCGCCAGCACTTCCAGGGCAGTTGTCGCCGAGTTGATATTACCATTAGCCAGCACTGGACAATTAACCCGCTTCACCGCTTCCGCAATCAAATCATATCTAACCTCACCATGATACATATCTTTCACCGTGCGACCATGCAAACTTAGTAAATCAATATTGTGACGATTGATGATATCGAGAATTTTGTAAAAATTATCTGTATTTTCAAAGCCTACGCGCATCTTAACAGTAAAAGGGCGATCGCTCACAGCAGAACGCAACTCTCCCAAAATCTGCTCCACTTTTTCCGGTTCTCGCAGCAACCCACCCCCCACATTTTTGCGATAGATTCTCGGTGCTGGACAACCCATATTTAAATCTATTCCCGCGATATTATATTTGCAGAGTTCCTTTGCTGTTCTGACTAAATCGGGAATACTTTCGCCAATCATTTGAGCAAAAACCGGGCGACCTGTATCATTTTCGGTAATTGCTGCGAGAATGTGCCGGTTGAGCCTTGAGGTATCATTGACGCGGAAATACTCAGTAAAGAAGTAGTCAGGACTGCCATAGTGGGCAATAATTTTCATAAACCAGAGATTTGTTACATCCTGCATGGGTGCAAGAGCGGTGAGTGGTAAGTTTGGATGCAGCGATTGGGGGAGCGATACCTGGGACATAGGGATTCTGATGATAAAATATTTGTAAGGAGAAACTGCTTGAACTATGGCAACAATAAAATCTCAACGTCAAGTGCTGTTATCTCATGGTGAAGATGGGTATTTTGTGATCGAAGTACCAAGTTTACCAGGTTGTATAAGTCAGGGGAAAACTCGTGAGGAAGCTTTAGCTAATATTGAAGAAGCAATATCTCTCTACATTGAAGTTTTGCAAGATAGGGGTGAACCTATTCCAATCGTATTATGATAAAGAATATAAATATTTATAATCGGACCAGTTTTGAAGTAGATTGGAAATATCTGGGAGCATCCCAACAGTTGCAGCTAGATAAGCAAAATTATGGTTCTGATTATATTCATCTTTATGTTGATGATATAGAAGGTGATTGGCTAGAAAATTGGGATTGGGAAGATGATTTAACAGATTATATTGATGCTTTTTATCATCATTGTGAACAGGGAAATTATCAATTTGCTTTTGATACTTTAAAAGCTGGTGATGATTTGTTGAATCAGTCAGAGAATTATGAAAAGCGTTTAGAACTTTATAGTTATCTAGTTGAAAGGTTAGAATTACAAGATCCAAAACAATCAGAAATAAATTATCAAGAGATTTTGAACTTAGCTAAACAACGGATTTTAGTTTAGTCACATAATTAATACTGAAATGTTGGGTTTCCTTACGTCAACCCAACCTACTAATAAACAACATTAGACAACTCGATGGTAGATAATTATATGTTCTGATTCATCTTCTGGAACTGCAAGCCAGATTTGATCAACAATAGGTGGAATACTTGAATCGTTGATAATTTTTGAATTATTGATGATTTCTATAATTGTCTTAAAATCAGGAATAAAAATAAAATTACCACATAGCTCTAAAATCAAAATCTTGACACAATTAGTATATTCTTTAAATTTTTCTTTTATAGATTCTTCTCCTGTAGGGTCTAAATACCCATCTAATTCTGTTTTTATTATTTGTTCTGCTTCAATTCTTTTTTCATTAAAGGCAAGAGGATGTAAATTAAATTCAAGGTATAAACGAAGACCAGATGTAGCCAAGGTGTCATCAGGTCTACTTTCTGGAATACAATCACAACGAAAGCAACAATGTATAGGGTCTTTTATAGTTATTAGATCAGAAACTAAAAATTCATCAATATTATCTTTAATATGTTGAACAATTTGTATTGCAAGTTTGTCTAATTCCCTTTGAGAATGTTGATAAATACTTTCATTTATACAAAGCACATAGAAACCTTGAGGTAGAGTATGCTTTAAATCTTTGTTAAAAGCACTTTTAAATGAATTAAAAAAATCGTGGAAACGTTGATGATTTTTATAATAATCTTTAGGACAAACTATCTTTTTGCATTCAATGACCATTGGTTGATCACCGGATGCTTCTAGTAATACCTCTGGTTGCTTTGGTTGCTTTGTCCCTTGTTTATGCTTTGTCCCTTTCTTAGAAATATCAAGACATTTAGAAAGACTATACTCTTTACCATAAGTCTCGTTAAATTGAGCAGCAAAATGTTTTAACCCCTTATTCCACTCGCATTTACCATCATGAAAACAATGAAAAGACACCATATTATTTATGTATGATTAAATAGCTTACTCTTCAAGTATAGTCTCAAAATTTATATGACGCAAGAATAACTAAGGTATAAAGATGAAGCAATATTATGGTTTATATTCTAGTAAAGAATCGTGGAGTTTTTGTCCCAACTCCATGTAAAATAAATATTTCGGTCAATATTTCCTCAATATCACTATTCCCTATTGAATATATTTATGCAAATCAATTTTCAAACCTTTACAGTCAACAAACGATTTCCCTTAACAATTAGTCGCGGCACAACAGCACAAACAACAAATATCTGGTTACAAATTACCGCAGAAGGAATTACAGGTTGGGGAGAAGCATCACCTTTTGGTGTAGGCAATCACAGGCAATCTACTGACAAAATCCAAGAAATATTGCAGCAAATCATACCTATTATCCAAAAATTTAGCCCTTGGCAACGGCAGGAAATTGAGGCACTATTAAAACAAATGCAAATTCCCTCCGCAGTCAAAGCGGCTGTGGATATGGCATTACATGATTGGTTGGGTAAGCGTGTCAACTTACCATTGTGGCAACTTTGGGGACTGGACAAAAATGCTATAGTACCAACATCGGTAACAATTGGCATTAATTCCCCAGCAGCAGCAAGGGCAAGAACGCAAGACTGGTTACAATTTATGGATGTGCAATTATTGAAAGTAAAATTAGGTTCAACAGCAGGCATAGAAGCAGATCAAAAAATGCTCTTAGCAGTACGGCAAGAAGCCGCAGGAAAAGATGTGTTTGTTGATGCTAACGGCGGTTGGAGTTTAACCGATGCCATAAAGATGTGTAATTGGTTAGCTGATTTAGGAATAAAGTATGTAGAACAGCCTTTAGTAAGAGGTGAAGAAGCAAATTTAGCCCAGTTAAAAAAACATTCACCGTTACCAATTTTTGTAGATGAAAGTTGCTTTACCAGTGCGGATATTTCCCTATTAGCTAATTATGTAGATGGCATTAATATTAAATTAATGAAATCTGGGGGAATTACCGAAGCCATGCGAATGGTACATACAGCTAAAGCCCACAATCTACAAGTTATGTTTGGCTGTTATTCTGATAGTTCTCTAGCTAATACTGCCGCATTACAACTTGCACCACTGGCTGATTATTTAGATTTAGATAGTCACTTGAATTTAATTGATGATCCTTTTAGTGGTGCAGTCGTCGAAAATGGGCGAGTTTTGCCGAATAATTTACCTGGTTTGGGAGTGAAACATAGTGCGTCTGTCGCTTAATCAAAGAATAGCAATTCTTCTCCATGAGGGAATTACTGGAGTTCAAGGGAAAACAGGGTTATCAATTTTACGCTACAGCGAGTCTCCCATTGTGGCAGTGATTGATAGAGAATCTGTAGGTAAATCTTTAGTAGAGTTAACAGGTATTAAGCGAGACGTGCCAATTGTGGCATCTTTGACGGCAGCTTTACAGTATAAACCAGATGTTTTGGTAATTGGGATTGCGCCCAAAGGTGGTGCTGTTCCTGATGATTATTGGGTTGATATCAAAGATGCCCTCAAAGCCGGAATGTCTTTGGTAAATGGATTACATACACCAATGGCAAATATACCAGAATTAAATGCCCTCCTTAAACCAGGACAATTGATTTGGGATGTTCGCAAAGAACCAGCTAATTTAGATGTAGCATCAGCAATGGCACAATCTCTGCCCTGTCGGCGGGTTTTGACCGTGGGAACAGATATGGCCATTGGCAAAATGTCCACCAGTCTAGAATTACACCGGGCGGCTAAGTTGCGGGGTATTCGTTCTAAGTTTTTGGCTACTGGTCAAACTGGGTTAATGTTGGAAGGGGAAGGAGTGGCTTTAGACGCTGTGCGGGTAGATTTTGCGGCTGGTGCGGTGGAACAGTTGGTAATGCGTTTTGGTCAGCATTACGATATTTTGCAAATTGAAGGACAGGGTTCTCTTTTACACCCTGGTTCAACGGCAACTTTACCTTTAATTCGTGGTTCTCAGCCTACACATTTAATCTTAGTGCATCAAGCCGGACAAACTCATAACCGTAATAATCCTCATGTACCGATTCCACCTTTACCGGAAGTAATTCGGATGTATGAAATTGTTGCTAGTGGGGCGGGTGCTTTTCGTCACGTTCCAGTGGTGGGAATAGCCTTGAATACGAAGAATTTAGGGGAAGAAGAGGCAAAAAATGCGATCGCTCAAATCATAGCAGAGACTAAACTACCCTGTACAGATCCTATTCGGTTTGGGGCTGAATTACTATTGGATGCAGTTATGCAGCGTTAAATCTAAGAAGGTTGCTGAGAGGGTGTTTCATAGCGAAGTGTGGCGTTAGCCATAAAGTATTAAATAAAACCAATAATCTCCAAAAACCTAACCCCCCTACCCCCCTTCCCTACAAGGGAATGGGGATTTTAAAGCCTCTCTCCTTATAGGGGAGAGGTTTACCAGAGGGGTTAATTTATACCTTGAAAACTTTTAAAACATCCTCTAATGTAGTTTAACAGGAATTTCAATAATAAACTCTGTTCCTTCTCCAGGTGCAGAGATACAATCTAATTTACCACCATGTTTTTCTACAATAATTTGATAACTAATTGATAACCCTAAACCTGTACCTTCTCCCACAGGTTTGGTAGTGAAAAAAGGATCAAATATGCGTCGTTTAACTTCAGGATTTATCCCCATACCATTATCTTTAATAGAAATTTGTACCCAATCATTATTATTAATAAGTTGAGTATGAATAATAATTTGGCTAGAATTATTTTTGAGTTCAGCGGTCGATAACTTTTTATCCCGTTGTTGCAAAACATCAATAGCATTACTAATAATATTCATAAATACCTGATTTAGTTGGGAAGCATAACATTGAACCAAAGGAACATCACCATAATCTTTGACAACCACATTGCTAGAATAGCCTAACTTATCTTGGAATCGAGTTTGTAAAATCATTAATGTACTATCAATTCCCTCATGGATATCTACAGGCTTAGTTGCTGATTCATCAAGACGGGAAAAATTACGTAAACCTAAAATAATTTTGCGAATACGTTCTGAACCTACCATCATCGAATTGAGAATTTTAGGTAGATCTTCAATAACAAAATCAAAATCATTTTCTTGTTTATATTCTTTAATAATAACTGAGGTATCAGAATATTCTTGTTGATATATATTCAGTAAATTTATAATACATTCAATATAATTATTAGCGTGTTCAATATTAGCATAAATAAAATTTACAGGATTATTAATTTCATGGGCAATACCAGCAACCATTTGTCCCAAACTAGACATTTTTTCCGTTTGAATTAATTGCGATTGTGTAGCTTTCAACTTATGTAGAGCTTCTTCTAAATCTAGATTTTTTTCATTTAACTCCTGAGTTCTTTGGGTAACTTTTTCTTCTAAATTACTATAGATTTGGGCATTTTCTAGAGAAATAGCAGCTTGAGAAGAGAGGAGATTTAAAATTCTTAATCTGTCAGTAGTAAAAGCATTTACCGTCAAATTATTTTCTAAATAAATAATACCGATTAATTCCCCTTTATTCAAAATAGGATTGCATAATATAGATTTAGGTTGATGCTGGATCATATATAAATCATGGGCAAAATCCTGATCATTTGTAGCATCACTAATTAATAAATATTCTTGAGTATGAGCTACATAATTAATAATGCTTAATGGGAAATCTTGGCTATTGTTAAGCGGTGTGGTAGACAAATTACATTCATGCTCATTCATACATTGAGCTACTAAGATTAAATTTCCCTCCTTTTGCAAAATTAATGCAGACTTATTAGCTGCAACATTCTCTAATATCACCTGCATAAAAGTAGATAATAACTTGTCTGTCTGAATTTCCGAAGAAATTGCTAAAGATGCTTTAGTAATAGTTTCTAAATCTAATAATGCCGAAACACCTGTCAAACTAGGTTTACTAACAAGTGTACTTACTTCACCGGCTGTTAATTTAGTTTTGGTTTGATTAATAATAGGTTCAAGCAAATCAGGATAGGTTGTTTCTAAATTCACAATTTTAGCCTTAGCTCCCCAATTAGCATAACAATAATAAGCATCTATTAAATAAGTTTTAGCAATTTTTTCTTTATCAAAGCTCAGGTAAAATTTTGCTGCTAGTTCATTAGCTAGTGCTTCTTCATGAAGATATTTATTTTCCTTAGCCCCAGCAATTGCTTTGTCATAAAGTTCCATTGCTTGCCAACTATTGCCTAATACTCTAGCTGTTTCTGCTGCTATTAATTCATATTTATGTTGAAAATTCATGGGTGCATGAACAGCCCAGTTTTTCATCTTTTCTTGATTGGATAAAACTTGTTCTAGATATTGTTTTTGTCCACTTACAGACTGATAAAAATATTCAGCTAAAAGAGATAAAGAATAATAAAAATTATATTGACTTGTCGTAACTTGTCCCACTACACATTCTAAATAAGCTGCACATTGAATTGCATTATCAACAGCGATACTGGTAAAACCAGAGAAATAATAAAATATAGTTTTTGCTAAATATAATGAAAATAGTATAGTTGAAGCTTTAGATTCTATGAGAATAGGTAGTAATTGAGATTCATTAAATAAATCACCCTCGAATATTTGTTTAGTTTCATTAATTTCGGCAAGATTAAAAACTAACTGATACCATACTTTATGCAGCAGAACAGTACCTTCTTGCTTCAAGCTATACATTAAAAGGATATGAGTTTTTAACTGCTCAAATAAATAGGATAAATTTTCACCTTTGAAAATCATATTTATGTTATACATGGCAGAAGAGTAACCAGAATGTTCTAAATCTCCAGTTTCTATGCCGCTTTGTAAGGATTCTTGTAAGCTAACTACTACTGTCTGTAAATGTTTTTTCCAAAATAGAATATTACTAGTCCACATTAAGATAACTCGACATTTAATAGTTCTACCATCAAATTTATCTAATATACTTAAAGCTAATTCACCATAACGGTATCCAGTTTCAATATCTGCAAAAAACCCACAAAGTATTACACCATAATTTACATATCCAGAAGCAGAAAATTTTGAATTACCATATTTCACAGATAAATTTATCATAGTAAAAATAATCGCTGGAAATAATTCTGGGTCAACAAAATAACTAGCAGCAGTCAAATTAGTTAAAATCCGCATCACCGCGATTTTATCAGCAGCTATCATTTCCGGTAAATTGATTAAATCATCAACATTTAAGTTTTGTGGAGGTGTTTTTTCTAAGTCAACTCCTAGCAAATTGACTAAATTCAACCCTGTATCAATTGCTCTTTGTAGTTGCATTTGAGACAAATATATTTGGATCTGTGCTTCATATACTTTTACTTGATCTATAAGATTAGTAGCATTTTCCTTAACTAGTTCTATATATATTTCTGCTTGCTCAAAATTAATATTTAAATATTCTGCTTCGACAATTTCAGTATAAAGATTTAAAGTTAATTCATATTCATATTCCCAACTATCTGTTGCTAAAAGTTCTAAACCTGCCTTTAAATATCTGATAGCGGCTTCGTAAGCTGTAGAAGATTTAGCTTTACAACCAGCAATTAAATTTAATTTAGCTAATTCATATTTTTCTGACTGATTAGTAATTAAGTTAATCCCCATATTTAATTGATTGACTATTTCAAATATCTTTTCTTCCCATTGTGCAGCATTGGTATTTTTTAAAAGCAACTGGCCAATTTTTAAATGCGTTGCTGATTTATCAACATCAGCAATGAATGAATAAGCTGCTTGTTGAACTCTGTCATGGAGGAATTTATATTTAACTGTTAAATTTGAGTCAAAAATATCAACTTCTAATTCCTTATCTGTAAAAAATTTATAACTTTCATTTTCAGGGATAATCAGTTCCTCTTGCAAAGCATCCCATAAGTGGGACGCTATTTGTGTAGGAGATTTTTCACAAACTATAGACAAAGTAGATAAATCAAATTGGTTGCCAATACAAGCAGCTATTTTTAAAATATATTGGGTATGCTCAGGTAATTTTTGTAATTGGATTTTAAGAAAATTAACAACATCATCACTCTGGTATAAAGCTTTGGCTGCATTGATATCACACTGCCAATAACCAAGGCTAAAATTGAAAGTAATCAATCCATCTTCATGTAATGATTTAAGTAACTGATTTGTGAAAAATGGATTACCTTGAGTAGTCTTGAAAAGTAGTTTAGTTAGATCTTGACTATGAGATTTTGGACAATATAGAGTATCTGTAACCAATAGGTTAATGTGAGCTTGTTCTAAAGGTAGTAAAGTAATTTGATTAATGGTGATATTCTCTTGATGAATATCATCTAAAGTCATGATTAAAGGATGTCCTGAATTAACTTCATTATCTCTATATGCACCTATTAATAATAAATATGCTGTATCTTTGGCACTCATTAATAATTTAATTAATTTCAAAGAAGCTATATCAGCCCATTGTAAGTCATCTAAGAAAATTACTAATGGATGTTTGTTAGTAGCTAATATTTGAATAAATTTACTAAATAATAAATTAAAGCGATTTTCCGAAGCATTACCTGTTAGTTCGGGAACTGCTGGTTGCTGTCCAATAATATTTTCTAGTTCAGGAATAACATCAATAATTACCTGTCCTTGTTCTCCCAAAGCTGATAAAATCTGATTTTTCCACTCTTGTAACTGCACTGTATTTTCAGTTAACAGTTGTCTCATGAGACTACGAAATGCTTGTACTAAAGCAGAAAAGGGAATATTTCGCTGAAATTGATCATATTTACCAGAGATAAAATAACCTTTTTCTCTAACAATTGGTTTATGAACTTTATTAACGACAGCAGTTTTACCAATACCAGAAAAACCTGCCACTAACATTAATTCTTTATTCCCAGTAATAACATTTTCAAAAGCTTGCAATAAGGTAATAATTTCCTGTTCTCTACCATAAAGTTTTGCAGGAATCAGAAACCTATCGCTGATGTCTCTTTTGCCTAATTCAAAATTACTAACCTCACCCTGAGTTAATAATATTTGTTGACATATTTCTAAATCATATCTAATTCCTCTAGCTGTTTGATATCTTTTATCAGGGTTTTTTGCCATTAATTTAATAATGACATCTGCTAGAACTTGAGGAATTTGGGGATTAACTTCTCTGGGATTAATAGGTTCTTTAGCAATATGGTAATATATCAATTCTAAATGATTTTGACTATGGAAAGGTAATTGTCCTGTGAGTAATTCATAAAAAGTCACCCCTAAAGAATAAAAATCAGTCCGGTAATCTATACCTCTATTCATTCTTCCCGTTTGTTCGGGAGACATATATACAAGTGTCCCTGCTAATCCATTTAGGCTTTGGATATCCGCAGTTTCTTTAGGTAATAAAGAGGAAATACTAAAATCTATCAGTTTGATTTCCTGAGTTTGGGGATTAATCAGAATATTTCTCGGTTTAATATCTTGATGAATAATTCTCTTTGTATACAGAAACTCTAAGGCTTTAGTAATTGCAATTGCAATAGGCAAAAAAGAGTTTAAATCTAATTTTTGAGACTTGGTATATTCACTTAAAGATATACCGCTAAAATCTTCTAAAATCAGAGCATAACTATTACCATATTTTTCTAATCCATAGCATTTAATAATATTTGGATGGTCTATTATTTGACTGATAGCAAATTGATTTTTAAAAGCAATTAAATCCTGCAAACGAGGATATTCTGAATTGAGGATTTTGATAATAACTGAAATTTGTGTTGTTTGTTGCTGACCACGATAAACCGTAGTTTTTTCACTAGCATAGATAAGTTCAGTAATTGTATAATCAGGAATAGTAACCGGATAAATATTATTTTTGTTCATAAGGATTAATAATTAAGAAATAAGTATAGAATTATCTATATTCATCTTTTTGAATGTTAAATCTATGTAACAGTTAAGAAGTAACAGAAAAAATGAATCTAGGATTAATTAATTTAGTCAATATTGAAAAAAAATTAACCAAATGTTCCACTATTCCAACCCCACATTGAGCCTTTAGCATCTGCAAATTCTAGATAAATTCGGTTTTTAGGTACATTTAAAAATTGATTAATTTCCTCACAAAAATCTTGACTCATTGCCTGTGTTTGCTCTGATTTCATTGTCCCCACGCTCTTAATTTCTATATAGCAAACCGGCTCTGTCGTACCAGCAAAAGTCTTATGAACTTCTGCTTCAAAAGCTGTCATAACATAGGATTCAGGCTTACCTGTATGTTTAGCTAACTTAGCTGACAGAACTTTGAGTAGAGATTCAACTTGAGATTGTTCAGGAGTAGAAACGGAAGTTTTAACTTGAATTAATGGCATAATT
Organism: Dolichospermum sp. OTE_75_concoct_329_sub; assembly: GCA_031376645.1. Lineage (GTDB taxonomy): Bacteria > Cyanobacteriota > Cyanobacteriia > Cyanobacteriales > Nostocaceae > Dolichospermum. The sequence continues at coordinate 14,908 of JANMEE010000208.1, forward strand.
TGGATTTTAAATTACTAAATTTTTATTGACAAAAAATCAAAATGTAGCTCTAGGATAGGTTCGCTATCAAATATCAAGCGGCCTTTATTCCTGACTCCTGACTCCTGGTGTATCTGAGTGTGATGAACGGAATAGATGATTATGTTCAGGATGATATAAACGGGAACGTCCACTTACTGGTAATAGTGCGGGACTAATTACATAAAGTGTAGTTCGTCGTAATTTTTCCTCATGAGTACAATCTGCCATTTGTGCTAAAGTAACAACCCGGATTTTTTCATCTGGCCAACCTAAGCGATAGCAAATGGCTACGGGAGTATCCCCTTTATAATGTTCTAACAATTTGGTTTGGGCTTCAGTGATATGGCTCACACTTAGATATAAACATAAACTGGCTTGATGTGCCGCTAAAGCTGCCAATTCTTCAGTATCAGGTACGTGGGTGCGGCCACTAATGCGAGTCAGAATAATAGTCTGCACTAAACCAGGAACAGTTAACTCTATCTTCAGTTTAGCTGCGGCAGCTTGAAAGGCACTGATCCCAGGAATGACTTCAAAAGGGATATTAGCATCGGCTAATAGCTGCATTTGTTCATGAATAGCGCTATATAGACTAGGATCACCAGAATGTAGTCTGACCACAGATTTATGCGATCGCACGGCATTAATCATCAGTGGTAAAATTTCTTCCAAAGTCCGATTTGCTGTTTTGATAATTTCCGCATCTGCACGACAAACATCTAATATTTGTTCGGGAATTAAGGAATCTGCAAATAAAATTACATCAGCCGCAGCCAACAACTTTTGCGCTCTCACCGTTAATAAATCAGGATCTCCGGGACCTGCACCCACAATATAAACCGCTGGTTCTAGCAAACTTGGATACTTGGAATAATTCAAATTATTAGTAGATTTACTCATCAATTTTCCCCTTCAAAACCCAGCAAAAAAAACTTTTAGCATTTCCCTAGCACCCTTCCGGATTCAGCCACTTTGGCTAGTAGAAATAGATGGTAGATGCACCCTGGTTAAGCCCTAGAGATTAATTACTCTGGGGCATTTTTTTCTCCATTTGTCGAAGAAACAACATCGGGTAAAGGACGCTTCAATACATACAGCCAAGCTAACCCAACTAATCCTAAAGTCATTCCCCCTAAACTCACCATTTGTGCCATCCGTAAAGGTCCTAGCATTAAGCTATCTGTGCGTAAACCTTCAATCCAAACCCGCCCTAAGCTATAGGCTACCCAGTAAACTAAAAATAACGTCCCTACTTTCAAACGGGGTTTTTTAGCTAAAGCTCTAAAAAACAAAGTTATTAACACTGCAAACACCATTAAATTCCACAGTGATTCATACAAAAAAGTGGGATGAAAATATTCAAAATTCACTAAATCCACAGGACGACGATCTAGGGGAATATATAACTTCCAAGGTAAATTAGTCGGACCTCCAAAAGCTTCCGAGTTGAAAAAATTTCCCCACCTACCAATTGCTTGCCCTAATATTAATGAAGGAGCAACCAAATCAGTCAATTGCCAGAAAGATACTTTATTCAATTTAGCAAAAATTAACGCTGCGATCGCACCGCCAATAATTGCCCCATGAATCGCAATACCCCCTTGCCAAATAGCAATTATCCGTTCAGGGTGCTGAGAATATTCTGACCATTGAAACAAAACATAATACAATCTAGCGGCAGGAATAGCTCCAATCACCAACCAAATTGATAAATCACTGATTAAATCGGGATTAACATGACGACGTTTGGCTAAGTACCCAGAAAGACTAACACCAATTAGTACAGCAGAGGCAATTAACAACCCATACCAGCGAATAACTATTGGTCCCAGTTTGACCACAATTGGACCAGGAGAAGTAAATAGAAACCCCAAGGGCAAAACCGAAAAATCCACTACCATACAAAATTACCTATAAAATCATGAAATCTATGGAATCAAAAAACAATACTATATTATGCCCTAGTCACTATAGCGGTATGCACTGGAATCAGATCCAATATTTAGGAAAAAATCCATACAAAAAGATACTCTTAAAACTTCTTCTTCCTTCTTCTTCCTTCTTCCTTCGTGTCCTTCGCTCCTTCGTGGTTCATTAACTCCTGACTCGGTGACTCGGTGACTCGGTGACTCCTGACCCATAAGATGTTAAATTAAGGAAGTTATCTAGAAAATCCGTCAATATAATCACTTAAAATAAAATTGTGATTGCTATTTATCCTGGTAGTTTTGATCCCATCACCTTGGGACACCTAGACCTCATTCAGCGCAGTAGTCGTCTGTTTGAACAGGTGATAGTTGCCGTTCTACGAAATCCCAATAAAATGCCATTGTTTACAGTAGAACAAAGATTAGAACAAATTCGTCTAGCTACAAAACATTTACCAAATGTGGGAGTAGACAGTTTTGACGGTTTGACCGTAAAATATGCCCAAATGCAACAAGCGCAAGTTTTGTTACGGGGGTTAAGAGCGGTTTCTGACTTTGAGATTGAGCTACAAATGGCTCACACTAATAAAACATTGTCTACTCAGATCGAGACAGTTTTTCTGGCAACATCAAATGAGTATAGTTTTTTAAGTAGTAGTGTGGTAAAAGAGATTGCCAGGTTTGGTGGCTCTGTTGATCATCTTGTTCCCCCACACATTGCCCTAGATATATACCAATGCTACAACCAAAAATCTCTAGCCTCGAATCCAACCACAACGGCAACAATCCTACCCCACGAGACTATGTGAATGGCATCCCCCCAAATGGGAATCCAGCACCAACTCCAGGGGTAGATATTCAACAGGAACTCAACCATATAGAGGAAATAGTTCTCTCTAGTTTGAGGATTCCACTGACGGGACGGACTTTAATAGATGAAGATAAATTACTCGAACAACTTGATTTTGTCCGCCTTTCTTTGCCAACAGTGTTTCAAGAAGCACTAGAAATTTTGGCACAAAAGAATGAAATTCTCCTAGAAGCAGAAGAATATGGACAACAGGTTGTAGACGTAGCCCAAGCCAAAAGAGCGCAAATTTTGGCGGAAAGTGATATTGTCAGGCAAGCACAGCGGGAAGCTGACCAACTGCGGCGACAAGTCCAGCAAGATTGTGAAGCTATGATGCAGGAGACTTTAGCAGAAATTGACCGCAAACGTCGCGCCTGTCAGCAAGAATTGGAGGAAATGCGCCAAACGGCAATTTCTCAAGCCGAGGAAATTGAAGATGGTGCTGATAAATACGCCGATAACGTTCTGGGTAATATTGAACAGGATATACAGGAAATGTTAAAAATTATTACTAATGGTCGCAAACAATTAAATTCCCCCAGTATCCCTAAAAATGGAGATCATCCCCAACAACGCCCCCCACATAATTCCAAAAAAAGATAATATCACCTCGTTCCCAGTCAGAGACTGGGAATGTCTCACAGAGGCTCTGCCTCTTGCATTTATTAAAGTCAGCACCTTCTATAATTCATTCCCATACAGAGTATAGTAACGAAGATAAAATCTGTTTTTTAGCCTTAACTGAACAGTATTGGTAGAGATTTTATTTCGCGCAGAAATGCAAATAAGCAAAGGCTCGAAATTCCTTGTTTGTTGCTTGACCTGTTGCGAATGATATATACTTATGCTGTATTAATCCATTAAGGTGTAATTTTTATGGTAGAACCACTCACTGGTGCGGTAATTGTTTCCTTGTTTTTTTCCGAAGCACTCAAAGAAGGGGGAAAGGCTTTAGCTAAAGGAGTCGCGGATACTTTTGCAAAGTTGGTTAGCGCTACTAGAGAAAAGCTAAAAGCCGAAGGAATGGAAGGTTTATTGATTCGTGCAGAAAAAGATCCAAATGAGCAAAATAAAACCAAGTTACAAAATGAATTGCAAGAATACATTAATGCTGATACAACTTTTGCAAATCAATTGAAATTGCTGGTTGAAGAACTAAAAGCACAAGATGAAAATATCCGTCAGGTGATTTTGAGTGGAATTGAATTAACTGGAGATTTAAAAGCTCAGGATATCACCCAAAAAACTACACGAAGTGGTGGTTCAGTTGAACAAACAATGCTCAAAGATATCAAAGCTGGCAATATTGATGTGGGTAATTTAAGTCAAGAATCTTAAAATTATGACTATAAATCCCAGTTCTCAAAATGTCCAGAAAATCTTTGAAAATGTCCAAGCTGGGGGTAATATCACCGTTGGAAATATTACTCAAATTTATAAAATTGTCAATAATTTAAGTGATATTCCTCAGCCTACGGGGTTTCCTCACAATATCCCTAGTAGTAATACAAAGAAGTTTGTCGGCCGGGAAAAAGAACTGGTACTGATTCATCAGCATTTAGAAGAAAATAATTCGGCTGTGATTGCTGCTGTTGAAGGTATGACTGGTGTTGGTAAAACTGAATTAGCAACCCAATATTCTTTTTTGCATCTACAATTAAATACTTATCCTGGGGGTATTTGTTGGTTGCAAGCTAGAGATCAAAATATTGGTTTACAAATTATTCAATTTTGTCGCACAAGTTTAGGATTACAACCACCGGATAATGTTGATTTATTAGAACAGGTAAGTTGGTGTTGGCATTTTGCTGGATTAGGAAGATTTTATCAAGGACAAGCCCGCATTTCTCACAAACAATGCGACCACAATCTATATAATCCTTATAGAGAAACGGTTTCAGGCATTTTTCACGGTGTCGATTTTTTATGCAATATGGAAACCCAGAACCCCGTTCTTATAAGGGTTTGAGGATTTGGTG
>JANMEE010000288.1:0-13470 GCA_031376645.1 Dolichospermum sp. OTE_75_concoct_329_sub
AATTCTTCTGTTTTCGGATTGCAATTTCTATTACTCCCTATTAGGGATTGAAACTTAAAGTACCAGATGTATATTATGAAAGCGATCAGATTGCAATTTCTATTACTCCCTATTAGGGATTGAAACGCTGGAACTTGTAGAGGTAATGCCGTTGGAGGGACATTGCAATTTCTATTACTCCCTATTAGGGATTGAAACTATATAAATACTTGAACCGGATGACGCGCTAGGATTGCAATTTCTATTACTCCCTATTAGGGATTGAAACATATTGGCTTTGATATTGGGGTAAGAGGAAGCAAAGATTGCAATTTCTATTACTCCCTATTAGGGATTGAAACTTTAAATAGTTGCCACACCTGCATAACCACGCCCATTGCAATTTCTATTACTCCCTATTAGGGATTGAAACTCTAGTTTGTCAATTATAGAGATTAAAATATGAAGAATAGCAATTTCTATTACTCCCTATTAGGGATTGAAACGTACAAGACTTTTTGGGAATTGCCACCAAAAGCCCATTGCAATTTCTATTACTCCCTATTAGGGATTGAAACATTACCTCTCCCGCTGCTCACGGCAAATTGACGTTTATTGCAATTTCTATTACTCCCTATTAGGGATTGAAACATCTTTGAAACGAGCTTCAAACCTGTAACAATTATATTGCAATTTCTATTACTCCCTATTAGGGATTGAAACGGCAGGCAATTTATGATGAGATTCTCGGTGGATATTGCAATTTCTATTACTCCCTATTAGGGATTGAAACTTTCCTATGGTGTTTGTGTGTGCTTGTAAATCAGTATTGCAATTTCTATTACTCCCTATTAGGGATTGAAACAGATTGCACTAAAATTAAAGAACAAACCCGCACTAATTGCAATTTCTATTACTCCCTATTAGGGATTGAAACTACGCTATTGATATGGGTTGTTGTCTAGTGTAGGTTATTGCAATTTCTATTACTCCCTATTAGGGATTGAAACTTTATGGCATAAAAGATGCCATAAATATATGACAATTGCAATTTCTATTACTCCCTATTAGGGATTGAAACGCTAAATTTGGTAATTTTTCTGGCTTTCGTGCTTTAATTGCAATTTCTATTACTCCCTATTAGGGATTGAAACGAGATACTCAATTTCTAGTGGTGTTTTGTGGAAAAATTGCAATTTCTATTACTCCCTATTAGGGATTGAAACATCTCCAAATCTGCGTTACTCACACAGAAGGCATAAAGAATTGCAATTTCTATTACTCCCTATTAGGGATTGAAACAATTGTCAGGGCATCGCCATCAATAACAGGTGCAATTGCAATTTCTATTACTCCCTATTAGGGATTGAAACATTTTAAAGGCGTTCGACTGAGAATCACCGGGGTTGAATTGCAATTTCTATTACTCCCTATTAGGGATTGAAACTAGAAACAGGTGTTATCGTAACAGCAGAACGTAATATTGCAATTTCTATCACTCCCGATTAGGGATTGAAACTCCGTATTTATCTCCTCCGCACCTGGAACATGAGAAAAAATATTCTGTAATTCCATAGTTAATTGAACTGCGGACAAAAAAACGTTACTCTAAGCGCAGAGGAAAAAACAGAGGAGAATACCATGACTTCAAACAGCCAAATCAAAGCATTAGACGTACCCAGCACCATAGCTCAACGTCGTTCTATCAAAACCTTCAAACCAGATCCTATCTCCCCAGAACTACTCAAGCAACTGGTAGAATTAACCGTAGCTGCACCCAGTAGTTTTAACGTCCAATCTTGGAGAATAGTTTTAGTACAAGATGAAGCTCAAAAAGAAGCCTTATGTGCAGCTTCTTGGAATCAAAAGCAAATCATTCAAGCACCTATTACATTTGTTTTCGCTGCTGACGCTGCTGCGGGAGAAAAAGATTTAACACCCATTTTAGAACAAGGTGCGGCCACTGGGGCTTGGAATGAGGGAACAGTTAATTACTTTAGAAATGCGATTCCTCAATTTCAAGTAAGCTTAGGAGACAAGCGCCGGGAATACGCTATTAAAGATGCGATGATAGCTGCTACAAGTTTAGTCTTGGCTGCGGAAAGTTTGGGTTTATCCACCTGCTTCATGAATGGTTGGATTGAGGAGAAGGTAAAATTTGTGATTGGTGCAGAAAACAATCCAGATATAGCTATTGCAGTTGTTGTCCCTATAGGTTATGCAGCCGAACCCCGTTTAAATCCTGGTCGTCTACCATTATCGGTTAATGTTTCTGTAGATAGACTAGACAACGCCTATCAAGGTTAATTAGGGATTTGGGGATTAGGTGGGTATTTGTAAATGCAGATATGGGTAGCAAATTAAATTTTTCTCACGCAGAAGCGCAAAGAGAAAGAGTGTGATATAGATATTAGGACTCACGCACTGTACAAATCAATCATGATATGCGTTCACCAAAATACCTTATTTTAGGCTGCAACTAATTCTATTGTTACCGATAAATCAACCGTGGGGTAAGGGTTTAGCAGTGCTAAACCCCTACGATGAATGTGGTTTTTACAGCAACACATATTTGATATTTTTTGTTAATGCGTAAGTCCTAGATATGTGAAAATTGCTGTAAATTTCAACACTTTTTCAGTTTGTAGATGATTCTTTTTTGTTTCTGATTTCTACCTACTATAAAAATTATATATTTCGGTTTTTAAAATTACAAAGTAATAATTTTTTATTGTACATCAATAAACATAAAAATAGTTGGTTTTGCTTTAAAAATATTGTAATACAGCAAAGACGAAAATCTGTTGTTGGTTCTCTCGTTAATTCTAGAAGTTCTACTTTTAGTTTTGGTGAAATTCATAAAAATTTACGTAACCTAAAAATTAGGTCTGGTAAATTCAACCTCTCACAGTGATTTAGTTTAGCTACATCCATAATTACTGTTGTTCAGAGGTATGAAGAAATAACTATTGCAACAAACTCACACTAATTTTATCAAATAATTTATTGATATCAGTGAGTGAGTATCTAGCAATTATTTAAGTTTGGCTAAGGAGTAGCAAATAAGTCTAGGAGAATTTAATGCTGGATTTTTTCACTTCATTGAATGAGCATAATTTACCATATCCAGATCCCTTACATCCTATCGTGGTTCACTTCGTAATTGCGATGGTTCTCTTTTCTGTTTTCTGTGATTTTGCTGGTTATGTAACTGGTAAAACTACTTTGTTTGAGGTGAGTTGGTGGAATATGTGTATTGCCACCGTTGCTATTTTTGTGGCAATTATTTTTGGTCAATTTGAGGCTGGTTTAGCTAAACCCTACGAACTTGCTAAATCAGTTTTAAATGTGCATACTCTCATTGGTTGGTCATTGTCAGGAATTATCGCAGCATTTACTGCTTGGCGTTATGTTTTGCGAAGTCGTAATCCGAAAAAACTCCCTTTCCATTACATAGCTTTAGCAGTTTTATTAACAGCACTAGTTGGTTTTCAAATATATCTCGGTGATGAACTTGTATGGGTGTATGGCTTACACACCGTACCTGTTGTGGAAGCGGTAAAGGATGGAATCTTGCCATGAATTCAGAATTACTAGACCAAATTAGTCAGCAAATGGGTGCAAATGGTTTACCTTATGCCATTCCAATTCATCCTAATTTAGTGCATCTCACATTAGGTTTATTCATCATTGCCATTATCTTTGATATTTTAGGTGTCTTCTTCCCCTTGGAAAAATGGCTATTCAGATTTTTGGGAATTAAAGTTGAACGTTCTCAATTATTTGATGTCGGTTGGTACAACATTTTTGCTGCGGCTGTGATTACATTTTTCACAGTTGGTGCAGGTTTTTATGAAATGTTATTAGCAGCCCCACCAGCAGATATCAAAAGTCCTTGGGGAATGTTAGCAATGCCCACAATGATGTGGCATGGTGTCGGTGGTGTATTACTACTGGCTCTCATTGTTGGTATGACCTTTTGGAGAGGTTGGCAACGTTATGTTATCGGCAAACACGAAGAGAGAGAAGTACAAATTTCTTATCTGTTTGTTGGTGTAGTTATTATGTTGCTGATGTATTTCCATGGCACATTAGGAGCGCACCTAGCAGCAGATTTTGGTGTTCACAATACAGCCGATAAATTACTACGAGCAGGACAAGATATTAATCAGGTATTTGGTAACAAATAACAACTGACAACGAACAACTGACTACCATGAATATGCGGCAAGTTTTAAACTTTTTGACCATAGTTACTGGAGCAGTTGCTGTTACTCTTACTAGTCTCTGGATTGGTAAACAGGCTTATTATTGGCTACCTCCCCAAGCGGCTGCTGAATCTCATCTCATTGATGATTTATTTAGCTTTTTGGTAACATTAGGATCTTTAATTTTCCTGGGAGTAACTGCTACTCTCTTCTATTCCATCGCTTTTCATCGGGCCAAAGCTAATGATTTAAGTGATGGCCCCCACATTGAAGGTAACATTACCTTAGAAGTAATTTGGACAGCAATCCCGGTGATGTTGGTGTTGTGGATTGCGGGTTATAGTTACCAAGTTTACGAAGAAATGGGTATCCAGGGACCGTCTCACCAGATACACCTACATAATCCTATGAAGACGGAAACTGCCTATGCTGTGGTAGATGCAGCTTCAGAAACTGCAATAGCTGAGGACTTAGAACACATTGATGTGTCAGCTAAACAGTGGGCTTGGGTGTTTCATTACCCAGAAAACAATGTTACCAGTACAGAATTGCATTTACCAAGCGATCGCCGTGTCCGTCTAAATCTACATTCAGAAGACGTACTTCACGGCTTTTATATCCCCGCTTTTCGCCTCAAACAAGACATTATTCCTGGTAACGACCTCGACTTTGAATTTACCCCCATTCGCCCCGGTGCATATAGCCTAACCGACTCTCAATATAGCGGTACATACTTTGCCACCATGCGAGCCAAGGTCATTGTGGAAACTCCAGAAGAGTATCACCAGTGGTTAACAAAAGCTGGCAGTCAGAAACCCAGCCCAGCCCCTAACCAAGCGGCTTCTGAATATGCCCAAAAACTAGAAAACGGCATTAACAGCGGTTGGAAAAGCGTTGAACCCGCAACCCCACCCTTAGTCAATTTCTCAGGTTAACTAACTTTTTGCTTTTAGATTTGGTTAAGACTTACGCACAAGGGAACGGAAAAATGAACCACGAAGGCACGAAGTACACGAAGAAAGAAAGGAAGGTTTTAAAGAAATTTTGCGTAATTTCTGTTGGTAATCACAAATCTAACCTCGGTAATCTAAAATCTAAAATCTAAAATCGAATGACTAACATCCCCATTCATATTGGTGGTGAGCCACATCACCACGAACCGCCTCAAACCTGGAGAACATACTTCAGCTTTAGCACAGACCATAAAGTTATCGGTATCCAATACCTCGTTACCTCCTTTATGTTCTTCCTAGTTGGCGGTATCTTCGCCATGATTTTGCGCGGAGAACTCATCACCCCTGAATCCGACTTAATAGACCGCACAGTATACAATGCTATGTTCACCATGCACGGAACAGTCATGCTGTTTCTGTGGACATTTCCCTCCCTTGTTGGTTTAGCTAACTACCTTGTACCCCTGATGATTGGGGCGCGAGATATGGCATTTCCTCGGTTGAACGCCGTCGCTTTTTGGATGGTTCCTGTGGTGGGAATTCTCCTCATGGCCAGCTTCTTCGTTCCCGGTGGACCTGCTCAATCTGGTTGGTGGGCATATCCCCCCGTTAGTACCCAAAACCCCACCGGAAACTTGATTAACGGTCAAGTTCTTTGGTTATTAGCGGTGGCGATTTCCGGTGTCTCTTCCATTATGGGTGCGGTGAATTTTGTCACCACCATTGTGAAAATGCGAGCGCCGGGAATGGGTTTCTTTAGAATGCCCCTCTTTGTTTGGGCAGTATTTAGCGCCCAAATTATCCAATTATTTGGCCTGCCAGCTTTAACAGCCGGTGCTGTTATGTTGCTGTTAGATATTACAGTCGGGACTGCCTTTTTTGATCCTACTAAAGGCGGAAATCCGGTGATGTTCCAGCATTATTTCTGGTTTTATTCTCACCCTGCTGTGTATGTAATCATTTTGCCAGTGTTCGGGATTTTCTCGGAAATCTTCCCGGTTTATTCCCGCAAACCTTTATTTGGTTACAAAGTCGTTGCTGTTTCTTCAATGTTAATTGCTGTAGTGAGCGGCATTGTTTGGGTACACCATATGTATGTGAGTGGTACTCCTGGCTGGCTACGGTTATTTTTCATGGTGACAACCATGTTTGTATCTATTCCCACAGGGATTAAGGTATTTGCTTGGGTAGCAACTATTTGGGGCGGAAAAATTCGGCTAAATACACCCATGTTATTTGCTTTGGGTGCTTTGGTAATGTTTGTGTTTGCTGGGATTACAGGAATTATGCTTTCTTCTGTACCAGTAGATGTTCACGTTAACAATACCTATTTTGTAGTTGGACATTTCCATTATGTTCTCTATGGAACTGTGACTATGGGACTGTATGCAGCTATCTATCATTGGTTTCCCAAAATGACTGGCAGAATGTTCCATGAAGGTTGGGGAAAAGTCCATTTTTGGTTAGCTTTTATCGGCACAAATTTGAATTTTTTACCTATGCACCCATTAGGTTTGCAAGGGATGTTGCGCCGTGTTGCTTCCTACTCTCCAGATTTAGTTGGTTGGAACATTGTTGCTAGTTTGGGTGGTTTCTTGTTAGGAATGTCCACTCTTCCTTTCATCTTCAATATGCTAATTTCTTGGATGGACGGAGAGCCAGCTACTGATAATCCTTGGAGAGCTATTGGTTTGGAATGGACTATTTCTTCTCCTCCTCCTGTTGAGAATTTTGACGAAATTCCGATTGTCACTTGCGAACCTTATGGTTATGGCAAATCTGAAGAATTAATTGCCTCTGCTAATAATCATTAATTTGTAGGGTGCGTCATGTTTATGGGTTTTAATGTTAGTAATTTTTAGCTTTTGACGCACCATATTTATTTTTTGTTTCGCGCAATCTCTCTTAGAGATCCCGTTCGCGGAGCGTGCCGAAGGCATAGGGTAGACGCAAAGGAGCAAAGGCGCAAAGGAAGATTTTGATCATTTACAAATGAGCTAATTTATTTATTGAATGGGAAATTATGATGGATAGTTCTATTACTTCTGAGGAATTACAACCTCATCATGAGCATGGACATGATGAAGAAGGCAGTAAAATGTTTGGTTTTATTGTTTTTCTGTTGTCGGAAAGTGTGATCTTTTTAAGTTTCTTTACTGGTTATATTGTCTACAAAACTACTGCTGTTAATTGGTTGCCGGCTGGTGTTTCTGGTTTGGAAATCAAAGAACCCAGCATTAATACGGTTATTTTAGTTGCTAGTAGTTTTGTGATTTTCTTTGCAGAAAAGGCATTAGAAAAACATGACTTGAAAACTTATCGGTTGCTGTTGTTTTTAACAATGGCTATGGGTAGTTATTTCCTCTATGGACAAGCGGTGGAATGGAGTCAACTAGAATTTGGCTTTACTTCTGGTACTTTTGGCGGAATGTTTTATCTATTAACTGGTTTTCACGGGTTGCACGTTTTTACGGGTATTCTGTTACAGTCAATAGTGTTATTTCGTTCTTTCCTTCCTGGTAACTTTGATAATGGCCATTTCGGCATAAATGCCACTTCTTTGTTTTGGCACTTTGTTGATGTTATCTGGATTGTTTTGTTTCTGCTTATCTACGTTTGGCAGTAAATATTTTATTAGCCAAATAGCAATAAATTATGTAGGGGTTTAGCAATGCTAAACCCTTATTCATGTATTTATATAATTATTTCAAAAACTCCTCGATTACCTATTTTAAAGTAAGGTTCTAAATTCTTCTCTATCTAATTGACAATCACGGAGTATTTGTGTCATTAATCCAGTTCCAATTGTTTCACCGGCATGGATTGGAATAACGGTTCTTCTCCCATCACTATGTACAAGAATATGATGACTTCCTCGCACTCTGATTACTTCAAAACCTGCTTTACAAAGTGCTGCTATGATTTCCTTTCCTGTTAAACTTGGTAATTTACTCATACTTCAATTGCAATTCTTTGCACACCTACAAATTCCAGAGATTCTGTTTGATTTTCATCTACTTCTAAACACAGTTCTATTGCTTCTCTAATTCTTTCCATTAGTTCATCTAAAGATTTTGCTTGGGTGTGACAACCGGGAATACTGGGTACAGATGCAACAAAGTAGCCATCAGCATCTCGTTCAATAATTACATTAAATTCTCTACTCATTTGGGTATGGGGATTTTGTTGATATAGTTTATTTTAAAGCATAATCCTATTTCACAAAATTATCTATTTGGGAAAATAGCGATAAATTTCTTTTCGGTGTAAAACTCTTTCAAAAATTAATGTTTCACCATCAAAAATAATACCAAGACGATAATCACCTATGGAAATCCAATAAGCACTATCATATCCCTGAAGCTTTTTGATATTTGTGATTTCTGCAAAACTTGATATTTCGATTATTTCTTCAAAAGCAAATTTCTTAATAGACGCATAGTAAGGTGTACTTCTGAGTGCTTTCAAATCTTTAATAAAACTGGGTAGATACGGGGTATTCACTTTTTTTCTAGTTCTGCTAAAGCTTCATAAATATTTAATGGTTTCTCATTTTCTACTTCTTTCATAGCTAGAATAAGTCCTTCATCTTCTATAGCTTCTAGCAACCTTAGATAGTCTTAAAAATCCATAACTACTTTTTTAATATTACCTTCAATATCAGTAATCAATTCTTGAGCGAAGGGATATTGATTAGTTTGCATTTTGTTTATAGAGGATTAGTATTTTACTATTTACACTTAATTTAGCATATTTTCATTAGGCTCGAAAATACTAGGACTGATTTTTGGTTCGTAGTGGGTACTTTAACTGAAGTGCTTACTATGAGCTTATTTTACAAAATAAAATTCTAGACATTAAGTATTTGTATAGAATTTATCATAATACCTTCCCACGAATAACAAGCCATTGAGTGGCATCTTCTTTTCTCGATTTTATATTGTTCATCACCGTAATGCTTCCATTATATGTATCTTGATATATTACCCTATTGATAGGTGCTTATACAATATTCTGAATATCACGAGGTGGTATTTCATCTGCTGTTAAAGTCACCACTTTACCATCTCGCAAAATACTAATTGATTCTCCTAACCTGCGATGTCTTTCTATTGCATTTGCTATTGCAAATTTCACACCAGTATCTATTTTTTGATGTAACTCTGTAACGGGAACATGAGATTTATTATCTTGCTGTAATTTGATTCCAGATTCCGTATTCATAAATTATCACTTCCTTCTCTATACCAGATTCAGCCACTAATTGAGATTCATTCTTAGAATTATTATATACTATCCAAGTATCACACAAAGGTAAATAAAGGTCAATTAGGTTTCTGCGTCCCCGCTCATAGCGTCTGCGGATGATATCTTCTGGAATATTATGACCTCCACTTGCTACCCGTCTCCGTACCCTAGCTATGGCTAATTCTGGAGTTTCTAACCAAAAGTAGATCAAATTTATTATATAACCTTGGGATTTACATTCTCTAATAAACCGTGCAAAATTACGAGCAGCTAAAGTAGTTTCAAAAGCAAAATCAGATTTTTCATTAACAAGAGTTTCTAATCTTTGTAACATTAACCTTCCTGCTTCAATAGCTACAGATTCAGAATTAAAAGGAGAAATACCCGCTGCAATATTATCAGCATTGATATATTCAAAAACTTCTAAAACATAAGGGAGAATTTGCAAAGCTACGGTTGTTTTCCCAGAACCGTTTGCACCCCCGATAATGTACAAATTAGGCATGATTATGATAATATATATTGACTAGTGTATTTATTTGCATTTTACCATCAAAATAAATCTTTATTTAAACTAATAGATCAAGAGTTGGGAACTCCTGAGCAAGAAAAAGTGAGTAATATTCTTCACATCCTGAAAATCCTAAAATCCTGAAAATCCTGATTCAGACGAATTAATATTCTTCTCCTAAAATCAAATCCATAGCTTCCTGAATTATCTCATTTTGATTAACAAATTCCCCCAACTCATCTGCTGTATACCTGCCTTCAAAAGCCTCCAAAGCAGCCTTTCTTAAAGCCGATTGGTAAGCATCTTGTAAAGTTTCCAATAACTCATCCTCTTGCAAATAAAAACCCTTACCCTTGGGACGTTGATTAGTCCGTTGAATTTGCTTAACAGAATTAAAAATAGAAGTTTCTCAAGACCGATTACAACGTTTTTCAGCCCCTTGTTTAATCAAATGCAATAACAAAATAATCCCATAACTAAAAATCTTATTTAACTTATCAGACTTACTCATTTCCTCTAACTCTTCCACCAAATCCAAAGCTTCTGAAACCTTCCCCTCATGCAATAATTCTTTTAACATTAATAACTCTTCCATACTCCCTTTCCTCCTCTGAGTATCTGTTGTTAAATTGGGATCAGGCATACATATATTTTCTATGATAAGCGATCGCTCTTAATAAGGCTTGACAATATATTAGAATTTAACCCACGAAGGTGGGTTTTGTCTGTGTAGACGCGGTTTCTAACCGCCATGCTGCTTTTCCCCCTAATGCTTTTGGTTTGTACGATATGCACGGGAATGTTTAGGAATGGTGTCAAGATGACTATAAAGAAAATTATATAGACGCGACTATGAATAGCATTGTTTTGACAAGTTAAAGCGCATTGTTTAAACTGCTGCGCGGTGGTTCGTGATACCTCCATCCTGGAAATTGCCGTTCTGGTTGTCGAGGTTGCGACAACCTCGATAGCAACGACTACAATATTGGTTTTCGGGTTGTATGTAGTGGTGCGGCGAGGACTTTCTAGCCCTTTACACTCTTGCTCTTTTGCCCTCTTCTCTTATTTTTGTTTTCCCTTCTTAACCCACCACCGTTAGGCGGAAAAAATTTTTTCTACAAAAAGCTGGTTTTGGTGCCTGGACTAAGTGTAGAACACATTTTTCCTTTTGTCTGAATCAGGATATCCAGGATTTTAGGATTTACAGGATTGAAGAATAGGTAAGATGTGAAGATAAGGAAATCCTGTTCATCTTCTAATCTTGTAGTTCGACTTCGCTCAGTAACCGTAAATCCTGATTCTGACAATAATCAAATACAGTTGTAGAATAGAAGAAAGATATCAACAGTTGTGTCAGAAATATCAACATGACTACAAATACACACTTTCAAGCCAGAGTAAATAACGGGAAAATCGAAATTCCCCTTGAGTATCAAGACGAAATACACAATGCGGAAATAGTAGAAATTGTAATTTTACAACTTCCAAAAAAGAAACACTTTCCGCAAACAGGTATTATCAACCAACTAACCGCAAATCCCATTAAGATTGCAGATTTTCAACCACTCACTAGAGAACAAGCAAATGAACGTTGGTGAGATGACACAATACTTTATTGATTCCAATATTTGGCTTTATCGTTTTATTGTGAATACAAATGATGCCAATTCAATAAAAAAGCAACAAATTCCTATGCTGAAAATCCTAAAATCCTGGAAATCCTGATTCAGACAAATTCCTATCCTGGGAATCCTGATTCAGACAATTAGATCTTATATAGTAGTTTACAGATAAAAACCATGAATACACTGTACAATTCTGATTTTTATAGATGGACAAAAACACAAGCACAACTACTCAGAGAAGAAAAATGGGAAACACTAGATAAACTCAACTTAATTGAAGAAATAGAAACATTGGGAAGACAAGAAAGAAGAGAATTAACTAACCGTTTAGCCTTGTTATTAGGACATTTATTAAAATGGCAATATCAACCAGAAAAACGTAGTAATAGTTGGTTAGCAACAATTCGAGAACAACGAACTCAAATCAAACGAATATTAGCAGATAGTCCTAGCTTAAAATCTTATTTAGAAGAAGCCTTTTTATTAAGTTATCAAGACGGAATTAACTTAGCTGTTAAAGAAACCAACCTACCTTATGAAACCTTTCCAGAAAATTGTAATTATGCGATCGCACAAATATTAGAAACGGAATTTTTACTAGAATCATAACCTTCTTCCTTTGCGCCTTTGCGTGAGAAACAAAATCAACTCAACCGTTCTCTTAACCATAAAGCTAACAAAGGCATAGCTAACCGATAACCATGTTCAGCATTATAAATTAAACCCTTGTGCTGTAAACCAATTAACGCACCTTGCAGACTTCCACCCCGTGAAAGTCCATGCTTTTGAATATACTCCTTACTCTGCGGTTTATCAGTCGGATCAATAGCCAAAGATTCTAATAAATGTACCTGATTTGCTGGTAACAACATCAACAAAGATTCATAAATCATTGATAAATCTTTCAATAATCCTGATATAGCCCTTTGTACATCTTCTTCCCTAATTAAACCATCTGCACAACGCGACGCAGATAACCGCCGAATAATCGTCATCCCATCACCAGTATGTCCCTCTACAGCCTCTAGAAATAGCTGTAAGGCTTGACTATGACAATCAAAGGTTAAGCTACCTTCCCTATGTAAAATTTCTCTAGCCCACAAAGCCACAACATCTTTAGATAAAGGTGCTAACTGGATAGTTTCTAGCGAATCATTAGTATCATCTGGATGTTGGCTAGACTCAGCAATAGTAGCTATTAAAACATAACTAACATGAGGATAAGCCTTAACTTCCCGCCTAAATGTAGTTTCCCACAAACCTTGACGATCCCAAGAACGAATATGGGGAAAACTTTGTAAAATTAACAATATGCGTTGATTTAAATCAACCGCCATAATTTCTAATAAGTCTAACAAATTGGCGAAAGCTTGCCAAAGTTGTTTTTGTTCTAAAGAACGAATCAATTTGAGTTGGTTTTCAGAATTAAATTCAAAAAGTTCTAATGAATTTTGATGCACCCATTTTTTCAATTTCCCAATTTCCCAATTTTCACTAATTGCTTCTACCAATAATTGCACAAATCTTTCCGCTTCTGTAGCCCGAATACAGTCTATTTCCAACATCACTGTATTAACTTCCTGTGCTGCACCCCTAACTAAAGTCCGTCTCCCACTCCCAGGGACTCCAGTAATTAATAAATCACCATCTTTAGCAAGTATTTCAATAATGCGCTGAAATTCTCCAGAACGCCCAATTAATTGTAATGGAGTAGACAAATTAAAATTCACTCATTTCTCACTTTTGTATTTAACAGCTACTTATCGCGGTATGCACTTGAACGATATACATCATAAGCCCCCTCCTCGCTTGCACCGGAGGGGGTTGGGGCTGACAGGTGTAGGTTTTTAATATTCTCTGTAAAGGCAAGACCAGGAAGACAAGGAAGGATAGTAGACAAGGAGGATTTTATCCAAAAAATACTCGGTTTATGGGTTGTTTTGTTA
>JANMEE010000324.1:0-5740 GCA_031376645.1 Dolichospermum sp. OTE_75_concoct_329_sub
CCTTCCTGTACTTGCTAAAAAGATATTTGAGTGTAGCTAACGAACTTAGTCAAGGGTGAGCTTGCGAATTTATATACCCTTGACTTAGTGAGTGCTACACGCAAAATAAACAAGCAAGTACAGGAAAGTTGTATCTGTAAGCCATTTTTGTCAAAAAGCCACAGTTGCCGGAATTTAACTCAAGTAGGCAAGCGCGCTTGCACGGGCTCAGTAGTTTAGCTATATATAAATGGTAAAGCAATATATTTATAAGTAAATCTAGTACAAAGCTACTGTAGTAAGAAAATACTAGTTGCTCGCTCAGTTTACCAGTGGTATATTAGGGTTTGAGCGAAATGTGAGCGATAACTTCTAGTTCCGAAAGGAGTGAACGGTGAAAGTCCTTTTATAGAAGCTATTTATTACAAGTGCGGATAAAAGGACTTGAACCTTCACTCCTTTCGGAACTAGAACCTAAATCTAGCGCGTCTGCCAATTTCGCCATATCCGCATTAATAACTTACTTTAGCATAATAAATTATTTATGGCAATAGGTAAATCAAAATTAAAAATTAAGGTATGGGGTATTGGTAATTTTTCCCCATGTCCCCAATCCTCTACATCACAGCTACACGAGGTAGACGATGCTTAAAGCCGCAGAGAATTTCCCAAGAAATGGTATTGAGGCGATTTGCCCAATCATTAGCGGATATTTGTTCTTTTCCCTGTTCTCCTAGCAAAGTGACTATTTCCCCTTCTTGCAAATCGGGTATAGAACTCACATCTAACATAATTTGATCCATTGTAATTGCGCCAATTTGTGGCACGCGCTGTCCACGGATTAACACCTCCATTTGGTTAGAAAGATGACGAGGAACTCCATCTGCATAACCAATCCCCACGACAGCCAAACGCATTTCTCTAGGGGCAATAAAATGATGTCCGTAGCTAACTCCCGTCCCTGCGGCTATGGTTTTAACTTGGGTAACTCTGGCTTTGAGTTGTAAAACAGGTTGTAGTTTGATTTGATTGTCTAAATGAGTAGCAGGATAAAGCCCATAAATGGCTAATCCCACACGCACCATGTCATAGTGTAATCTTGAATCTGCAAGGGTAGCGGCTGAGTTCGCTAAATGTAAACTAGGAATTTTGATACCTTTAACTTTAATGTGTGATATCGCTTCCTCAAATCGTCTATGCTGTTCTGCCATCACCGTAGCATCAGGACTATCCGCCGTTGCCAAGTGGGAATAAATACTAGCAACATCTAAATGGGGTAATCCTTGTACCAATTGGACAAACTCTGCTGCTTGTTGCCAATTAGTACCTAATCTAGACATTCCCGTATCTAACTTAATGTGTACAGGTAAAGAAGAATTATAATTAATAGTTTCTAATGTGTTGGAAAATTCTAAAGCTTGCTTAGGACTACACAATGTTGGCTGAAGTTGCCAATGAGCGATCGCCTGAATTTGTTCTGGTGTGTTAGTTGCCCCTAGAATTAGAATTGGGGCTTTAATGCCATCTTCGCGTAATTGAATCCCTTCGGGAACAGTCGCCACCCCTAACCAACTAGCACCCGCTTCTAAAGCTGTTTTAGCAACTGCCACAGATCCATGTCCATAGGCATCTGCTTTGACAACTGCCATTAATTGGGTACGTGGTGATAAAAACTTTACTAACTGCTTGACATTATGAGACAAAGCCCCTAAGTCAATTTCTACCCAAGCCCGCTGAGAAAACCAAGCATAAGTATCACGTTCCTGATTGTCAGCAAAAATCGGGGTTTGCTTGCGACTTAACATTGCACTTCACTCCTATCACACCACCGAGAAGCTTCTCACATCCCCTAGAAGCTATATCACTCTAATCAGGAAGTTTAACTTTGATCCGGTAATTTATACAAGATAGTAGCCTGAGCAATATTTAGTGTGTATGTATATTAAGTTGTTTATTAGAAGATAATTCTTCCTTATCAATTTCATGATAACAAATTTAAAATCAAATGTCAACCCCTAAATACTCCTTTATTGCGATTTTTTTTTCGAGTTCAGAAAAATTTTGACAAGATATAAGAATTTAGAATAGACATCTCCAAAAAAGAATGGAGAGACGTTCCATGGAACGTCTCTACGAGGGTTCTAGGATACCTACATTTAATTTCGGGAGATGTCTAATGAATACAGCATAATCTTTTCACAGATTCAGAATGGTTCATTAACTTACGCCGGACTGGACTAGAAAAAGTTAGTGATCTAAGTCAAGCACCAAAGTATAAATTATTCTCGTATTCCCAGCAGAGTGTATTTGTGTTAGTATGTGTAAAACTAATACCTTGAGCGCAGATTCATGAGGAAGGTTTTAGTCCTGAACGCCTCTTACGAACCGCTCAACATTACCAGTTGGCGACGAGCCACGGTTTTGTTGATTAAAGGCAAGGCTGAACGCTTAGAATACAACGGTAAGTTTATTTACTCGGATTTTCCGCTGCCGACCGTTATTCGGTTGCGCCATTATGTTCGCGTTCCTTATATGGAAATTCCTTTCACTCGCCGAAATATCCTGCATCGTGATAGCAATACTTGTCAGTATTGTGGTAGCACAGGAGACGGGTTAACTCTAGATCACGTGATGCCGAGATCACGCGGTGGGGGAGATACTTGGGAGAATATCGTTACTGCTTGTGTACGCTGCAACGTTAAAAAAGGTTGTCGTACACCTCAAGAAGCCCGGATGCCTTTGCGTCATTTACCCCGTCAACCTTATAGTAGTCTCTACTTTGAAGTAACAAAGCATCTCAAAAGTGGACTTCACCAGGAGTGGCAAAAGTATGTCATAGGTCTTTGATATTATCCATAATTAACTACAAAAACTCAGGGCGAACTTAACCTGTAGATAGAACCGTTTGATTAAAATCAATGGTAGCCTCTATAAGCAGGGTTTTCGCTTGTGTTTGGTTAGTTTTTACCACAGCTTATGGCAAGTTTCCAATAAGCTGATATTTTTGTGTCCGCAGCATTTGACAATCTTAATTTCTATAATTGGCGTTTTATCTTTTAAAAAACGATATATATAGCTTTTATTCTTAACTAATAATTTGTTACAATTATAGGTAGATGATTTGCCACCAAGAAATTGAGAGATCAATTTGCACACAGAATACTAAAAATAACACAAGTCAAATAAATATTCAAGATAATTATCAAATTTTTTTTCATAAGAATCTGCATATTTGTTTAGACAAAGCCACAAATTACGAGATTGCATATACTTCAAGACGTAAAGCGGACTTAATTTTCAGCATTTCTATGTGCTTTAAGGTGGATGGAATAGATCCTTGACTCATGCTATTGACAAAAAATCAACCACCCTAAACAGTGCTGAAACAATTAGGTTTAGATTTTTGCCCAGCCTGTTGTAGCTTTAAAAGCGCATCATCGCTTGGATCATATCTGAATAGATAACACCACTTTCCACGCTTAGAAATAAAGTTACTTATGTACGTGAATTATCCGCCTTCTCAATTTGAGAGTTTATCATTGGCTACAGATCCTAATCCAGATGAAGCAGAAATAGAGAAAGAGTTAATTGAACTTCCACCTTTAACCCGGACTTCCTTACCATCCTCTAATGGTAATGGTGATGGAGGTATCTATTTAGTGCAGCGTGGCAATTCCTTGGCATCTCAAAAATCAGAAGAGTTACAGAAAACACTGCTTGCACATCGACATGAACGTCAATTAGTGATTTTGCAGGATTTTCCTGATCCTGATGCTCTTTCATGTGCTTGGACTTACCAATTAATTGCCCAACAGTATGATATCAAGTGTGATATTATTTACGCGGGAACTTTAAGCCACCAGGAAAATATTGCTTTAGTTAAGCTAACTAATTTACCTGCTCAACGCTGGACAATGCAAACCTTAAAAAATAAAGATTTGTCATCTTATCAAGGGTTTGTATTAATTGACAACCAGGGAACTACGTCTCAGTTGTTACCAGCAATCCAACAAGCTGGAATTCCCCTGATAGTGCTAGTGGATCATCATAGTTTACAAGGGGAACTCAAGTCAGAATTTGTTGATGTTCGTCCTTATGTACGAGCTACAGCCACAATTTTTACTCAATACTTACAAGCAGGATTATTAACCTTAGATAACAGCATGAGCCAGCACGTTAAATGTGCTACAGCTTTAATGCACGGGTTACGCTCAGATACAAATCGGTTGATGCAGGCACAAGAAGAAGATTTTATGGCTGCTGGGTATCTGAGTAGATTTTATGATGCTCAGTTACTAAATGCTATTTTGCAAGCAAATCGTTCTAAGCGGGTGATGGATGTGATCGAGCGATCGCTTAAAAACCGCATCGTTCAAAATAACTTTTCCATAGCTGGTGTTGGTTACTTACGCTATGATGACCGGGATGCAATCCCCCAAGCGGCTGATTTTCTCGTCACGGAAGAAAATGTGCATACCGCAGTAGTCTATGGAATTGTTCATGATGAAGATGACGAACTAGAAGTAGTAATCGGTTCTCTGAGAACCACAAAACTGACCTTAGATCCTGATGAATTTATTAAAGAAGCCTTTGGACAAGATAGCGCCGGAAGGTTTTTTGGTGGTGGGAGAACGGGTGCAGGAGGCTTTGAAATTCCCATGGGTTTCTTGTCTGGGGGTAACGAAAATTCGGCTTATGCGAAAATAAAATGGGAAGTTTTCGACGCGCAAATTAAACAGAAATTATTGAGATTGGTGAATCCTAGAGATAATCCAATTTAGTCTTAAATCGGATTGAAAGACTTGATTTATTTAGGGTTTAGCAATGCTGAACCCATACAAATGAATTTCTTGGCGGTTAATTGCAACTTAAAAGTAGTGTTTGAGGCAATCTCATGAAGACGAAAAACCCCCAAATTTTACAACTTCTGTATGAGCAAGACTTTTATGCTTGGATAGAACAAACAGCAGAGCTTTTAAAATCTCGAAATTGGGAAATACTAGATTTAGAAAATTTAATTGAGGAAGTGGTGGATTTGGGAAAGAGTCAACAGAGAGCTTTGCAGAGTGCATTAAGGTTAATATTGTCGCATTTACTCAAGTGGAAATATCAATCTGAAAAAAGCAGCAATAGTTGGCAAATAACCATTACTCGTGAGCGACTTAATTTAGATGAATTATTCATAGAAAGTCCTAGTCTGCGACGTTTTTTAAATGATGGTGAGTGGATTAATACTACTTATCAAAGAGCGCGAAGAGAGGCAATGGTGGAAACTGGTTTATCAGAGGATAATTTTTCTATTGTTTGTCCTTTTGCTGTTGATGAGATTTTAGATTTGGACTTTTATCCTCATGGTGAAGAATAATTGTATTGGCTCTCAAGGTAAAGCCAGAACAGCTACAAGGTGAAGTTCTTCTTGCTGCTGCTATGAAATTGTATGAACTTGGTAAACTTTCCTCTGGAGCAGCGGCTAGTTTAGCGGTTATTCCTAAAGTTGTATTTCTTTAACAACTAGCAAATTATGGTATCAGCACCTTTAAACTCACTGAGGCTGAACTAATTTAGGTCATGCTTAGTGTTATTGTTGATACTTTAGCTATACAATACGTCTATCAACTGGCTTAACGGGTGACAAGGCGGTTGAAGATAAGATGTGGCAATAATTTGAGAAAATAAGGGGGTAAAAAAATAGAGGCAAAGAAGCCCCCGAAGCAAAAAATGTTACCACAATCATATCAAACAATTTTCCGAAAGCATTTGA
>JANMEE010000327.1:0-66150 GCA_031376645.1 Dolichospermum sp. OTE_75_concoct_329_sub
AATTCTGTAAATCCTGATTCAGACAATGAATTTTAAATTATCAAAATCAGAATAACCAAGATTAATAAATAGAACATCCTGTTAATCCTTAAATCCTGTAAATCCTGATTCAGACAATGAATTTTAAATTATCAAAATCAGAATAACCAAGATTAATAAATAGAAAATCCTGTTAATCCTTAAATCCTATAAATCATGATTCAGACAATGAATTTTGAAACTGTCTGAATCAGGATACCCAGGATTTGAGGATGTTCAGGATTAATGAATATCACATCCTGTTAATCCTTAAATCCTATAAATCCTGATATGGCTTGCGCCACGCTACGCTATCAGACAATTAATGTTATAATCAATAAATAACTACTTGGTGTCATATTATGATGATTACTCAAGAATTAGAACTTAAAGAAAACATCTCTCAAGATGTGATTTTTCCTCCCAATGATTTATATAGTGATGAACCTCCCGTGGAAACAGAACTACATCTAAGACAAATAATTCTCCTTTTCAAATGTCTAGAATGGTTGTGGAAAGATAGAAGAGATTTCTATGCTGCGGGAAATCTCACCATTTACTATAGTCCTAATCAGAAAAAATCAGAATTTTTCCGAGGTCCTGATTTTTTTGTGGTGTTGGGAACAGAACGCAAAACTCGGAAAAGTTGGGTAGTTTGGAATGAAGACGGTAAATATCCCAATGTAATTTTAGAAATTCTCTCACCAACTACAGCTAATACAGATAGAGAATATAAAAAAGAACTTTATCAAAATACTTTCCGCACACCGGATTATTTTTGGTTTGATCCTTATACCTTAGAATTTGCAGGGTTTCATTTATTAGATGGAGAATATCAACCTTTAGAAGCAAATGAAAAAGGACATTTATGGAGTCAACAATTAGGTTTATATTTGGGAATTTATGAGGGTTTATTACGGTATTTCACACCAGAAGGAAAGTTAGTATCTACAGCAGAAGAAACCGCAGAACGTTTAGCAGCAAAATTGCGAGAATTAAATATTGACCCAGAAACAATTTAATCTATAATCACAATAATGTTGGGTTTCCTTGCGTCAACCCAACCTACGCAACTTACTTTTTATTCAGCACTCATTACCATCTCTACAGGGTTAGAGATATATTCAAATGTTGGTTCAGAATTCCAAGGACCGCGCTGCTCTTGAGTAGCTCCGTCTGTTGATAAATTATAATAAAGAGAGACGGTTTCATCTGGTTGGATATCCCCAAAAAGAGGTTCAGTCAATTTACCTAAAGAATCTAAAGCCTTCATAAACATCTGAGTATGAGAAATTTCTCGCGTTAACAGATGTGTTAAAGTCTGTTTAGTTCCCTCATCTGTTGCTAGTTTAATCAATGCTTCGTAAGTTTGTCTAGCACCGGCTTCAGCGGCAATATTAGCACGTAAATCACGCACCACATCACCACCTTCATTCAAATAACTTGCTGTCCAAGCACTTCCCTGACTATCAAGAAAATGGGGTCCAACACCTCGAACCGCAAATAAGGTACTTTTATATGCTTCTGTTTGGTCCGTATTTTTTGTGTGTATTTCTATGAGTTTACCAACCATTTCCAAATGGCCAAATTCTTCAATAGCAATATCCTGGAGCATATCCTTTATTCCAGGATTTTCTACATGAAAAGATTGTACCCAATATTGTAAAGCTGCTGAAAGTTCACCAGTTGCACCACCAAATTGTTCTAGCATCAGTTGAGCAAAACGGGGATTTGCTTCATCAACTTTGACAGCATGAATCGGTTCTTTTTTATGAAAAAACATAATTTTAGCTCCTGCAAATACCAACTTAAACAACAAAATTTATCAGCATAACTATGAGTAAGTTATACCCTGCTGCTTCTTTGCCATAATCCCCATAAATAAATGGCAATAATTGCCCCAATAACTGCCACTATTACCCCGGGAATACTTAAAGATGCAGATGTCAGTTGTAAAGTCCCTGTGCGGAGGAGAGTAAATAGAGTACCACCGATAAAAGCACCAACAATACCTAATATCATGGTGGATATCATTCCCCCACCTTGATAACCAGGATAGATTGATTTGGCAAGTACCCCAGCTAATAGTCCTAAAATTATCCAAGTAATAATATTCATGGATGTCCTCAAAAATTTGACTCTGGTTATGTCAAATTTATCAAAGCTTAATGTTATTTATTTCTATCTAATGACATAAACCGGATGAATCAAAAGGTATGTAGTTTTGCTCTCCCCATTAATCATCACTACATACCAATTTTGATTAAATAGAACGCGAGAATTTTGTCTCTCTTGTTCTTGTATGAGTATCGAAAATAACCGCAATATTTCT
Source organism: Dolichospermum sp. OTE_75_concoct_329_sub (assembly GCA_031376645.1). Classification (GTDB taxonomy): domain Bacteria; phylum Cyanobacteriota; class Cyanobacteriia; order Cyanobacteriales; family Nostocaceae; genus Dolichospermum. The sequence continues at coordinate 2,351 of JANMEE010000327.1, forward strand.
GACTAGCAATCTACCAATATCAGTAATATGGATTTCATTTGCTAATACATTTACTAATCCGTCTGCTTGTAGAGGTGCTAATTCGTTGAGTTCATAGCCAAAATATTTATCAAAATTGATATGATATTTTTGCTCAATGTCTGATTTATTGAGATGAAAGTGCGACATTATGGACATAATTACATCTCGTCTAATCATGTCATCTTGAGTTAGTTTAATGCCTTTACTGGTAGGAATTACACCACTCGCAACGGCTTTGTAATAATCCTTTAATTCTTTATGATTTTGAGCATAGGCATCTTCTAACATACTAATAGATGTAGCCCCAAAACCAAATAATTCCGTTTCTGCGTGGGTAGTATAACCTTGGAAATTACGTTTGAGTGTGCCTTGACGTTGTGCTATTGCTAATTCATTGTTATTTTTAGCGAAATGATCCATCCCAATAAACAAATACTCGTTATTAGTTAATTCCTCAATTGTCATTTTGAGAATATCTAACTTTTCTTCTGCTCCCGGTAATGCGTCTTGGGGAATCATTTTTTGCACAGGTTTAATCCAAGGCACATAGGCAAAATTAAACACAACAATTCTATCAGCATCTAACGCCATTGTCTTGTGTAATGTTTCCCGAAAAGTTGCCAAAGTTTGATAAGGTAAACCATAAATTAAGTCCACATTGACGCTATCAAATTTAGCCTCTTTAATCCAACCCATAACATCATAAAGTAGTGCTTCTGGTTGAATTCGATTCACCGCTTTTTGGACTTCTGGGTTAAAATCTTGAATCCCAAAACTAATCCGATTAAAGCCAATATCTCTCAGAAATAAGATATAGTCTCTATCTACATAACGGGGATTAATTTCAATAGAAACTTCTGCATTTTCAGCAATATGGAAATTACGGGTAATATTTTTCCAGAGAAATTCTACTTGATCAAGTTCTAAATAATTTGGTGTACCTCCACCCCAATGAATTTGCAGAACCTCGCGGTCATTGTCAATTAAAGCCGAGGTATTTTTAATTTCCTGTTCCAAATGTTCCAGATACGGTATAGCCATTTTCTTATTATTAGTAATCACCGTATTACAACCGCAAAAATAACAAGCACTTTGGCAAAAAGGAATATGAAAATACAAAGATAGGGGTGTTTCCCGTTGATTAGAAGCAGTAATTGCAGCTTGGAAATCTGTTGCGATGAAAGCTTCGCTTAATTCTGTTGCTGGAGGATAACTCGTATATCTAGGAGCGCGAGTATCATACTTTTGAATTAGATCAAAATCAAATTTAACACCAGGTAATAGAAAAACCATCACAGCCTCCAAATAAGTGTGAGTATATGTTCTATGGGTTGAGAATAATTACTATGAATTTTCCCAATTTATTGTTGTAGGTTAGGATTTAATTGTTAACAAATAGAATATCTAAGAATCCTATTTGTATCTCTTGCGTTATCTGTAGTCATCATTGAACCGCTACAGACGCAGAGAGCGCAGAGTTTAATAAGAATAGATGTTTACATATATAATTCACCCTCAAATTAAATTATTTGAGTGATGAATTATATTTTTGTAATTATGCAGAGACTTAGGTTAAATCATTGTAAGTAGCTCTACCAAGAGCTTCTATTAAAATAACTTCTAACTCTTTAAGTATCTGCATATTGAGTTTGAAAGCATGGTTAGCTTCTGCCACAATTTTGTCGGTAGTTGTATCATCAACCGAAACTTTATCTAATGCTTGACGATACTTTTCCTTAAAAGCTTGCTTGTCTGGAATTTGCTGAAAATTGTAAAAGGAAGTTCCTTCATGTCCAGAAAGTTTTAAGGCTGATTGAGCAATTTTTTGTAGCATTTGTCCACCAGAAAGATCACCCAAATAACGAGTATAGGAATGAGCTAACAATAGTGCAGGTTCATGTTCGGAAATTTGGTTGATACGCGCAATATAAGCTTGAGCAGCGGGTGAAGGGGTGATGCGTTTATGCCACTGACTCCCATAATAAAATAACATATCTTGTTCTAGGGAAGATTGACGATTTAGTTCGGGAAAATAAATCAAACTAATAACAGGATGCTGTTTATGTTTCTCAATTGCTGCTTCTAGTTCACTGTAAACAAAATAGAAATTTCTCAACAACTGAATAAAACAATCTCTATCCACAACTCCTTGTACAAAACATTTCATGAAGCCAAGATTTTCTGAATCTGTATGTGCCTGTTGTGTTCCTACACGCAGTTTCATCGCTAAATCGTTACTCATTATTACTTCCTTCTTGTTTACGTGTCAGGGTTTGCAAATTTCATCGGCTTGTTTATCAGTTCATAGCCGATATCATCAGAAAAAATTGCTATTTTAGGAGGATATGGATTCTGCATAATTTTCCAGCACAAATTACTACCGATGCAGATTCCGGCTATTTTTACGACTCCTAAAATTATTTAACTCTTATTCTTTGTATAACTATAAATCCATTCACATTTATTTATGGTTTCATAAATACATTTGGTTAGTAAATAGGTATTTTAACTATACGAAAATGATAGATGATTCAGTAATTTTGTAAGAATTAGTTTCAATAGTTTAACTGATGACTAATAACAAATAATTATGCTTATATAATTTTAAGGCATACAATGGTAAAGGGACTACTTATGGTCAAGTCGTTGGATAACCCCTCTGTGGAGTTATCAAAATCAGGTGTAAAAGCACCAGTTCAAGAAACATTATTAACACCCCGTTTTTATACCACTGACTTTGATGTAGTGGCAAAAATGGATATTTCTGAAAATGAACCTGAATTAAGGGCTATAATTGACGAACTCAAGGCAGATTATAACCGTCATCACTTTGTGCGAGATGATGAATTTAAGCAAGGTTGGGATCACATTGTTGGTGAAAAACGACTTGCTTTCATTGATTTTTTAGAACGTTCTTGTACTTCGGAATTTTCCGGGTTTTTACTGTTTAAAGAATTATCTCGTCGTCTCAAGGATAGTAAACCTTTGCTATCAGAAGCATTTGCTTATTTAGCACGAGACGAAGCCCGTCATGCGGGATTTCTGAATAAGTCAATGGCAGATTTTAACCTTTCCCTTGACTTGAGTTATCTGACTAAAAATCGTACCTATACATTTTTCCCCATAGAGTGGGTTATTTACACAGTTTATCTATCGGAAAAAATAGGTTATTGGCGTTATATTTTGGTATATCGTCACATGGAAAAAAATCCAGAATACCAGTTTTATCCTTTATTTCGCAAGTTTGAAAGTTGGTGTCAAGATGAGAATAGACACGGTGATTTTTTCAAAGCTTTGTTACGTTCTCAACCTAAATTATGGAATAATTGGAAATCTCGGTTATGGGTGCGGTTTTTCTTGATCACTGTGTTCGCTACCCACAGCATGACAGTATTTGAAAGAGGAAATTTCTATGAAATATTAGGTATGCACCCTCGCAAATACAATAATCAGGTAATTGAGGAAACCAACAGAACCGCAGCTAAAGCATTCCCAATTATTTTAGATACCAATCATCCTTACTTCTTCTGGTATTTAGAACAATGTGCTGTCTATAATCAGAAAATAATTGATCTCAATGAAATCAATGATTGGAAAATTGCCAAATTTATCCAAAAAATTCCCTTAATTCTCATGATTTTTTGGTATATGTTCAAAGTCTTTCTAATTAAACCCATTGACACAGAAGCAACTCGTAAACAAGTTTGTTAATTAGGTAATAGGTAATAGGTAATAGGTAATAGGTAATGGGTAATAGAAAATAATTATTTACCAATTACCAATTACCTTATTTTTTACTATTTAATAGAAATGGCGGATATTTTTCCTGGCTTTAATGCTATATCTAACCCAAGGTACAGGTTTTGGTTAAAGCATTGTGCAATCATCATCTCAAGATGTGGAAACTGCAAACAAAATTAATAAATACTCAAGATTAACACCAAAGTATTGCAATTTATTAATACCTCCGCCAAAATCCTGAAAACCCATTGAGCTTTTAACGATTTTATCGGCTTTGGGAACTATATTTCGCAAATTGGCGCAGGTATTGTTTGTCCAACAATATCCCCAAAAAATATGCCTAATCTATCAGGAAAGCACATTTCTTACTGGATTGACTCCACACCCACAGCTAATTTTCCACCACTGAGCAATAATCTATCTGTAGATGTAGCAATTGTCGGCGCAGGTATTGCCGGAATCACTGCTGCTACATTACTTAAACGGGCAGGTAAAACTGTTGTAGTAATTGACTCTCAACAAATATCTACTGGTGTTAGTGGTCATACTACAGCCAAACTTACCTCCCTTCACCAATTAATTTATGCCGATTTAATTAAAAATCATGGTGAAGAAAAAGCACAAATATATGCAAACTCAAATCAAGCAGCAATAGAATTCGTTGCTAAAACGGTTACAGAAGAACAAATTGACTGTGACTTTAGTCGTCAAAGTGCCTATACTTTCACAGAGACTGAAGATAATCTTCAGAAAATAGAAAAAGAGGTAGAAGCAGCTCTAAAACTAGGACTACCCGCCAGTTTTGTCCGGGAAACTTCTCTACCTTTCTCTATTGCTGGCGCTGTGAAATTTGACAACCAAGCACAATTTCACTGTCGTAAATACTTGTTACACCTAATTAAGCAAATTCCTGGTGATGGAAGTTACGTGTTTGAAAATACCAGAGTAGAAAAAGTAGAGGAAAATGATCATTGTCAAGTCACGACTAATAAGGGAATTATTCAAGCTGAAAATGTCATAGTTGCCACTAATATCCCCATTACCGATGAGGGATTATTTTTTGCGAAAACTTACCCTAAACGTTCTTACATAATTGGGGCGCGGATTGCAGAAGATAAAGCACCTCATGGAATGTACATAGGCTCAGGAGAAAAATACTATTCCCTTCGGACTACTCCTGACCAAGATGGTTTACTGCTACTTGTTGGTGGTGGTGGTCATAAAGTGGGAATAGTGGAAAACACTGAAGAAAAATATCTAGATTTAGAAAATTATGTCCGTTCTCGCTTTAGTGTTGAGTCTATTGACTATCGTTGGTCTACCCAAGATTATGTGTCTTTTGACCAGGTTCCTTATGTAGGAAAATTGACTCCTTTAAGCAAGCACACCTTTGTAGCAACTGGCTTTAGTTTGTGGGGGATGACCCAAGGAACTCTGTCGGGAATGATACTTGCAGATAATATTTTAGGGATAGAAAATTCTGCGGCTGATTTGTATGATGCGACTCGCGCCACACCTTTTGTTAGTCCCAAAGGTATAAAGCAAAACTTAGAAGTCGGCGCTCATTGGCTAGGCGATCGCCTGAAGGGATTGAATAAATCGCTGGAAGATGTAGTAATTGGTGAAGGAAAACTAGTCACTGTCGATGGTAACAAAGTAGCCGCTTATCGAGATGAGACAGGAAACCTATACGTAGTTTCTGCGGTATGTCCTCACTTAGGTTGCGTTGTTGCTTGGAACAGTGGTGAGAAAAGTTGGGACTGTCCTTGTCACGGTTCGCGTTTTAGTTTCAAAGGAGAAGTTTTGCATGGACCCACAGTCAAAGATTTAAAGAGTTTTTAGAAGAAAAGTAACTGAGAGGATATTTGATAGTATTAAAAGTTTTAGATCCCTCTAAATCTCCCTTAAAAAGGGAGACTTTGATGACCGTTCCCCCCTTTTTAAGGGGGGTTATGGGGGATCTAAAAGTGCCTAAAGTCACAGGTAAACACTTTATGGCTACGCCACGCAAGCTATCAAACAACCTCTGAAAGTATGAATCACATCCTGTAATTGAAACTGGTTGGGAAATGCCCATTTTAATTTACTTTTTATTTAATTGAAAAGGCGTATATTTCCCCCCCAAGGCTTCAACAATAGCGCGGGTATTTGCCTCCATCATTTTTATATAAGTATCACCATTACTCCCTTTTGCGCCAATAGAATCAGAATAAAGTGGAGTTGGTGCTAATTTTACCCCTGCTTCTTCGGCTACTGTTTTAATTAAAGCTGGGTTAATTGTCGTTTCCGCAAATATTGCAGGAACACCGATTTTTTTAACTGATTCAACTAACTTTTTCACAGTTTGGGCGCTGGGTTGTTCTTCCGTACTAATGCCAATTAAAGTTCCGGCAATTGCGATTTTATAAGCATTGCCATAATATTGAAAAGCATCATGGGTAGTAATTAATTTACGTTTATCTGCGGGAATAGTTTGAATTTGTTGAATAATCCAAATATGTAATTGCTGTAATTCATCAATTAGCTTTTGGGCATTTTGGGTAAATTTGTTTTTATCCTCTGGTGACAATTCAATTAAACTATCTCGAATTGCTTTCACCATAGAAATAACATTTTCTGCACTTCCCCAAACGTGAGGATCTGGAACAATTTGCCCTTTACCTTTATCTAACTTTAAAGATTTAACAACTTCCCCCACAGGGATTTTTTTTGCTTTCCCTCCAGTCGCATTCATTAACTTAATCAGTCCCGGTTCTAAATTGTAACCGTTATATAAAATCAAATTAGCTTTTTCCAAAACTCGACTATCTGCGGGTACAGGTTCGTAAACGTGAGGGTCTGCACCTGGTTTAAGAATACCCGTAATTTGTACTTTTTCTCCTCCCACCTCTTCAGCTAAATCAGCAATAATGGTACTCGTTGCTACAACCTGCGGCTTAGTATTGACCTGGGGTGGGGAGTCGGGAGTACAACCCATTAAAGCCAAAGATAACAATATTCCCAAACTGATGGAATTAAGTATTAGTTTCATGGATCTCAGTGATTACTTTTAATTACAGATATTCTCATATTTTTCTCATTTTTATGATAAGCTCAAAAAATAAGTATTTTAACTAAAGTTATGCAAAACGTTTCTTTTTACCAAAAATTTAGCCTATCTCCCCAAAATCAAGTAGATATACCGACACAAGTTGTCAAACCCATTGATATGAAATCCTCAACAGCAATTAATATTACTCATGTAGGCGTACATTACCGCGCTCAAGAAGCACTTAGGGATGTTAATTGCATAATTAAACCAGGAAAAATCACAGGGATTTTTGGGCCTAATGGTGCGGGTAAAAGTACATTAATGAAGGCTATTTTGGGATTAGTTCCCATGAGTAGCGGTCAAGTTTTATACGAAAACAAGCCTTTAATGCAGCAACTAGAGAAAGTTGCTTATGTGCCACAACGTAGCCAAATTGACTGGAATTATCCCGCTACAGTATGGGATATAGTCATGATGGGGCGTGTAAAAAAAACAGGATGGTTACGTAGTTTCTCCACCGTTAGCCGTCAAGTAGCAAAAGCAGCATTAGCAAGAGTGGGAATAGAAGAATTAAAAAATCGTCCCATTGGTGAACTTTCAGGAGGACAACAACAACGGGTATTTTTAGCCAGGGCTTTAACTCAAGAAGCGGATATTTTCTGTTTTGATGAACCCTTTGTAGGGATAGATCAAAAAACCCAAGCCATCATATTTGAAGTTTTTCAAGAACTAGCAAAAGCGAATAAAATCGTTTTAGTAGTTAATCATGACTTAGGCGAATCTATTACCCATTTTGATGATTTAATCTTACTAAATTGCGAATTAATTGCCACAGGTTCACGCCAACAAGTCTTAACAGAAGAAAACTTACATCAAGCTTATAGTGGTAAAGTCATGTACTTCTCCGACGCAGCATAATAACTCTTACCTTCTCTTCTCTTCCTTCGTGTCCTATCTCTAACGAGACGCTTCGCTATCGCTCCTTCGTGGTTCATTTTCATCTATGCTTCAAGCACTAATAGAACCGTTGCAATATGGCTTCATGCAGCGTTCCTTAATTATCGCCATATTAGTAGGTTTATTGTGTGCCATAGTCGGTAGTTATTTAATGGTACAACGCCTGGCATTGCTGGGGGATGCTATTAGCCATTCAGTATTACCAGGACTAGCGATCGCCTTCATGATCGGTGCTAATATCTTCGTAGGAGCGTTTATTGCTGGTGTTTTAAGTACAATGGCGATCGCCTTAATTAAAACCCGTTCCCCTATCAAAGAAGATGCCGCTATGGGCATAGTGTTTTCTGCCTTTTTTGCCCTTGGTGTCACCTTAATTACAGTCATTCAAAAAGATAATAAAATTGACTTGAATCATTTTCTTTTTGGTAATATTTTAGGGGTAACAGCGGACGAAGTAAGAGATACAGCTATTATTGCGGCTATTGTTTTAATAGTAGTTTTTCTATTATATAAAGAACTCTTATTTTACACCTTTGATCCTTTAGGCGCACAAGCTGCTGGTTTACCAGTTAATCGTTTAAACTTTGGTTTAATGTTGTTGATTGCTTTAACAATTGTTGCCAGCATGAAAGCTGTGGGAGTGATTTTAGTATTATCACTTTTAATCACTCCTGGCGCAACTGCTTATTTATTAGTAAAGCGGTTGCATGAAGTGATGATTTTAGGGGCGGTAATTGGGGTGATTTCTAGTATTAGTGGAATGTATCTCAGCTATTTTTATAATTTACCTTCTGGTCCGGCAATTGTGTTAGTTGTTTCGGGTTTGTTTACGTTGGCTTTGTTGTTTAGTCCTCGACATGGGATTTTGATTCCCAAATAAACAATTGTAATCAGATACTCCCTTCCCACTCACTATAAGAATATAGATTAAATGAACCACGTTCGCGAAGCGTCCCGGAGGGATATAGGAGCGAAGAGCACGAAGGAAGAAGGAAGAAGGGAGTAAGCTTTGGCAATAAATCTGATTATGGAAGTTAGAAATTAATTATCAATACAACTAATAATTGTTACATATCCAGAGATCAAGGTGCGGTAAGCTAAAACAAGCAGTTTTTACTCTCAAAACAATGACAGCAAATAGTCCCACGATTTTGGCTTTAGACTTTGATGGCGTGGTTTGCGACGGACTAATTGAATATTTTGAGGTAGCATGGCGTACCTACTGTCAAATTTGGTCACCAGCTAACGACACACCACCAGATGATTTAGCTTTGAGATTCTATCGTTTACGTCCTGTAATTGAAACTGGTTGGGAAATGCCCATTTTAATTAAAGCCTTAATTGAGGGTTTTGATGATGAGCAAATTCTGCAATCATGGACAACTATCACACCAGGAATTTTAGCAGCAGATAACCTAGAGGCAAAAGTAGTTTCCACAAAATTGGATCATCTGCGAGATGAATGGATTCAAACAGATTTAGAAGGTTGGCTAAGTTTGCATAGATTTTATCCTGGAGTAATAGAAAGACTTAAAATAACTCTTGAAAGTACAGTTCAGTTATATATTGTCACCACCAAAGAGGGGCGATTTGTCAAACAATTGTTAGAAAAAGAAGGAGTTGATTTACCCCCACAAAATATTTTTGGTAAAGAAGTAAAACGCCCAAAATATGAAACTTTGCGAGAATTAATTGCCAAAGCAAATACCCAACCTGTTAGTTTATGGTTTGTTGAAGATAGACTAAAAACATTACAATTAGTCCAACAGCAATCAGACTTAAATCATGTTAAACTTTTTTTAGCAGATTGGGGTTATAACACTCAAGCGGAAAGGGAATCTGGCAAAAATGATCCACGTATTCATTTAATATCACTTTCTCATTTTGCTCACGATTTTTTCACCTGGTTGTAAACCTAATAAACCTAGATCCTCGATTTCTTTAAGAGGATGTTTGAAAAGTTTTTAATGTATAAATAAACCCCTCTTGTAAACCTCTCCCCGAAGCGGGGAGAGGCTTTGAAACCCCCCTTCCCAGCCTTCGGCACGCTTCGCTAACGTAGGGAAGGGGGGCAGGGGGGTTAGGTTTTTGGAGATTATCGGTTTCATCTAATACTTTATGGCTAACGCCACGCTATGCCTCCGGCACACTTCGTGAACGCTATCAAACAACCTCTAAGAAGTCGGGGATCTAAATCTTTTGAATTAAATCAATTACCTCTTGATAATTAGTAATTCTTTTTTGTTGTTGAAATAACTTAGCTGCTGTTTTAAAATCGGTAATTGCTCCCTGTTTATCACCTAAATGATTGCGAGTAATACCTCGATTTTGGTAAGCTTCAGGAAATTTAGGATTAAGAACTAATGCTTGGTTATAATCTGCAATTGCTTCTGAAAAATTCCCTAAATCGTAGTGAGTTAATCCTCGATGATTGTAGATACCAGGATAATTAGAGTTAAGACTGATTGCTTGATTGTAATCTGTAATTGCCCCTTTAAAGTCTCCTAATTTATGGCGAGATATGCCTCGTTTATAGTAAACTTCAGGAAAATTGGGATGCAAACGCAAGGCTTGATTATATTCTTCAATTGCACCTTTGATATCTCCAAATGTATGGAGGTTAATTCCTCGATGAAAATATATTATTGCGTCTTTAAGATCAGATTGTGCTAACAGTAATGATTTTATTCTGAATTCAGAAATATTTGTTAAATTTTTAGCACTCACCTTTGGACTATATAATATAGTTCCTAATAGGAGAGTTATAATTGTTAACTTCCATTTTTTCATGACGCTATTTTCCCAATTATTAGCATATAGTTATTAATTATAATAACATTCACACAAATACAATCAACTACCATGCTTAATTTAACAAAAATATCTAAACAAATGCAAGGTTTTAGTCAACATTTAACCTTAGAAGTGGCAGCAAGTCATCAGCGGTTGGAATTGGCACAACAATATTTAAAAACGGCTATTGAATGTCAAGAGGAGTTAGTTAAACGGCAAGAAGAATGGCGAAATCGGATTATTTTTGCTAATGCTACACCCATTGAACCTCTCGACACCTGTATTACTATTCCTGTTCCCCCCAAAGTTCATACTGTTATTTCCACAGATGGTTCGCAAATCTCCCCCAATCATCACGAAATCGCCTATTGTTACTTACTAAATATCGGTAGAGTTGTTTTACACTATGGTCAAGATCTTCACCCTGTTCTCGATAGTATACCGGAGGTATTTTATCGCCCTGAAGATTTATATATATCTCGTCAGTGGGGAATTAGAACAGACGAATGGATGGGTTTTCGGCGTACCGCTTCCGAGGCTACAGTATTAGCAGAATTGGCTTGTAGTACGAAGACAGAAGCCCCAACCTTAGCAATGATAGATGGTTCGTTAATATACTGGTTTTTAGATCAGTTACCGATGGAGGCCAGGGATCTCATTTTACCCCCCGTTTTAGAATCTTGGCAACAACTCCGGCAGGCACAAATTCCCATAATGGGTTATCTTAGTGCCTCTCGTAGCATAGATGCTACCAACTTTTTACGCTTTTTAGCTTGTCCTCATCCCGTCCCCGACTGTATCACCTATTGTCCTAACCAACTAGAATACGTGCCTTGTAAAAAATTTGATACATTGCGAGATACGGCATTATGGACAACCCAACTTCAGCCCGGACAGCGTGGACCCCTATGGCGGAGTAATGCCCGTATTTTAGAATTGTACGACGATCAAATTATTTATTTTTGTTACGTTCATGTCGGTACAGAAATAGCCCGTATTGAAGTTCCCGTTTGGGTTGTGGAGAATTTAGCCATGTTTGATCAAGCACTAGGGTTAATGCTGGCACAGGTACATAAAGGATATGGTTATCCTGTGGCCATTGCGGAAGCCCACAATCAGGCTGTAGTCAGAGGTGCTGATAGAACTCGTTTCTTTGCCCTTTTAGAACGACAAATGATTAAAGCCGGGATAAAAAATGTCGGTATTTCCAATAAAGAAGCCAGAAAACGGGGTAGCATCGCTTAATTTTCCGATAATTTTTTTAAATCAACCATTTTTCAGGAAAACTAAATTTAATCGTTGACTGATTAAATAAGTATCTGAGTATAATTAACCATGCAAAAATTTCTCTACCTCTGTGACAAACACGTTACTAAAAAGCACTTATTCAACAAGAGCATAATTATATTTTTATGTGTAGTTATGATGCTACTTAATACAGGTTGTAGTCCAACAGGATCTCAAAGTTCTCCACTTCCTGGAGATAAAACACCAAAAAACTTACCTCCTTTGAAAATTGGCATCTTACCAACGCAAAATGCCAAAGATCAACAACGGATGATCCAACGATTTGATCACTACCTAGAAAAATCATTAGGACGAACTATTGATGTTAAACTAGCAAAGAATTACAATGAAGCAGTTGATTGGTTAGTACAAGAAAAGGTTGATATCGCTTATCTGGGACCATTAACTTATTTAGAAGCCTTAGACAGAGGTGCAAAAATTGAACCTTTAGTTGCGCCCATAGATAAAAATACAGGACAACCTTGGTATAGATCATGTATTATTGTCAAATCAGACAGTTCTATCAAAACTTTAACAGACCTTAGCGGTAAGCGAGTTGCTTTTGTGGATAAATCATCAACTTCCGGCTATTTGATGCCAATGGCAGCTTTTAAGAAACTCAATATTAACCCTGAACAGGATTTTAGCCAACTTATCTATGCTGGTAATCATACTAAGAGTTTGGAAGCACTAGAAAATGGGATTGTAGATGCCGCAGCTACTAATATTCCTGCCTATCTTAAACAGCAAAAAAAGGGGAAATTAACACCTCAAAATTCCCGGATTTTGTGGGAATCTACCCCTTTACCCCAGTCTCCTGTAGTAGGATTAAAAAAATTACCCCCTGAGTTGATCAAACAGTTAAAGCAAGCCTTTATTAATACCCCTGATGGTTTTGAAGATATTACTGGAACTGATTCTGCTGGCTATACTCTAGTCAGTCCTTCAGATTATGAACCGATTCAACAAATCCGTAAGGATCTTAACTTAATTTCTAGCCCATCAAAATGAATATATCTAAAAAGTTTCTCACTAGTGCGGCTTTATTATTAGGAATTGTCACAGGTATTCTGATTGGTAATGCTGTCGTTATCCAGGGAATTAAAAATACTGCTCAAGAAAAAAGTGATATTGCTATAGATACTATTAAAGCTGCTTTAGAAGCAGAAAATAATTTAAAGTCAGAAATAATTTTACTCAAGGATGTAGTTTTATTTGAGCGCAAACAATCAGAAATACAAAAATTTCAATCGCGGTTTCTCGATTCTCTGAATAAATTAGCAGTTTTTATGCCCGATGATCCGGAAATTGCTCTGATTCGTCGTCGCCATCTTTTTCTCAAAAACATAGGCAATCAGCTAATTAAAAAGACAAACGATGAATTGAGTATCTCTGAATCTAAACAGTATTTACTAGCTATTAATTCCTTTGGTCGAGATATTGATTTCCTGCTCACAAATGTAATTGATCGCACCTATAAACAAAAACAATTGATAAAATCAGAATTAGATAACTTATATAAGTTACAAATAATTATCACTATTGAAGTTATAGGAGCAATCATTATTTTATTTACGGTTACATTTATATTAGTCTGGCAACCAATTATTAAATCTTTAGAAGAATTACAGATAGGAACTACAGAAATAGCTGCTGGTAATTTTGACTACCGTTTAAATATTATTACAGGTGACGAAGTAGAAAAATTAGCTAAAGCATTTAATTATATGGCTATCAAGCTTACCGAGTCCCGACACACTTTATTAAAAAACGATGAATTAACAGCAATTAATCAACGCTCTCAGTTAGAAATTTACGAACGCAAACAAGCAGAAACGGCACTAAAAGAAGCTTTGAAAAAACTTAAAAGTACCCAAGCTCAATTGATTCAAACTGAAAAAATGTCTAGCTTAGGTCAGCTTGTTGCCGGCATTGCACACGAAATTAATAATCCTGTTAATTTCATTTCTGGGAATATTATACATATTAGCGAATATACTCATGATCTACTAGAATTAATCAGATTATATAATCAAGAATTCCCAAATTTGAGTGATGAAATTCAGGATAAAATTGAGAAAATTGATCTAGAATTTATTGTAGAGGATTTACCAAAAGTTGTTAATTCCATGCAAATAGGATCTCACCGGATTAGAGAAATAGTCTTATCTTTACGCACTTTTTCCCGGTTAGATGAAGCAGAAATGAAAGAAGTTGATATTCATGAGGGTATTGATAGTACACTCTTGATTTTGCAAAATCGCCTCAAAGCAAAGTCAGAACATCCAGAAATTCAAATCATCAAAAATTACGGTAATTTACCATTAGTTCAATGCTATGCAGGACAACTAAATCAAGTATTTATGAATATTATTAGTAATGCTATTGATGCTCTGGAAAGTTATAATAATCAGCGGTCTTTAGCAGAAATTGAGAATCATCCTGCTCAAATTGAAATTTATACACAACTAACAGATAATCATCAAGTACAAATCAGAATTGTGGATAACGGAACAGGGATTCCAGAAAGTATAAAAAGTAAGTTATTTGACCCATTTTTTACCACTAAACCAATTGGAAAGGGAACAGGTTTAGGATTATCTATTAGTTATGAAATTATTGTTAATAAACATTTAGGAATCCTAGAATGTAAATCAGAACTAGGAAAAGGAACTGAATTTTTAATTGAAATTCCTTTATCTCGTAATATCTAGGGCTTGCTGAATAAGTCTAGAACTTGAATCTAGATGTCACAGGGATTGAAAAATCAAGGGTTGGGGAATTAGTTCTGAAATGTACGCGGTTATTTTTGGTAAAAATGCAAGCTTTAACCCACGTATCCCTTACGGGACCGAAGGAATAGGTGGGTTTTGTCTGTGTAGCCGCGACTTCTAGTCGCCAGGTGGGTATAAATTAGACTTGTTCATTCACCCTCTTAGAAAAGTCGGGGATCTTTTTCTTCTTTAACACCGCTTTAAATTAGCTAATAAAACTACAATTTCATCTATTGCTGTTCTCATAACTTTACCAGGTTGTTCAGATTGATTCACCATAATACTAAAAACCAACGGCTCATAATTAGGTACATTTACATACCCAGAAAGAGCAGAAATTCCTGTCATTGAACCTGTTTTTCCTTGCACAATTCCCGCAGCAGCAGTATTCAGAAACCGATTTTTTAGCGTCCCTTTGACACCTGAGATAGCTAAGGAAGCACGAAAAGTTTCTGCTTGGGCTGGTGATTTGGACATTCCTTGTAAAAGTTGTACTAAAGCTACTGGAGTCGTTAAATTTTTCCGAGATAAACCAGAACCATCTACAATTACATAACCTTCGGGTTCAACTCCTATTTGAGTTAAAGTTTCTCTCAAAACTTGTAATCCAACATCAGCCGTATTTCGATTTTTTTCTTTTGGTTTTTTGATAGCTAAACTTCTCAGTAAAGCCTCAGCATATAAATTATTACTATTCACATTTGTCTCTATTAATAATTCCGATAAAGGTGGAGATTCTACTGCGGCTATTTCTTGATCATTTTTACTAAGATGACTATTCACAGTTTCTTTAACAGTAATTCCCTCATGAGTCAAATTCTGGCGAAATTGTCTGATAAAATTGGCAATTGGATCAAATACAGCTAAACCTGTAATGTCTGGTTGAGAATCTACAGGTAATTGTCCTTTAACTCGCAGAATCTGTCCTTTTAAGTCACGATTTACTTCAACAAAACCAGGTTCATTTGCTGGAGTAGTTAGGGAATTATTTTCAATTTTCCATCTATATGCTTCTGTTGGTTCAGCCCATTTTATCTTTAATGGTTGTCCGATAGTTTGGGGTAGAAAAGTTAATATAGCAGCATTTTCATTGAGAATTAAACTATTAATTGGTGCGCCATAATAAGCTTGTATATCTTCCCATTGCCAACTAGAATTAACTACTTCATCTTGAAAGTAACTATCATCAGCAATTAATTGATTAATTTGCCGAATTCCCTGTTGATATAGTTGTTTTGATAATATTGTTAATTGAGCATTTTTGAAACTAGGATCTCCCCTTCCTACCACACGCAAAACACCATTACCCTCATCATAAATAGAAGTACGAATCCGAAAATCTCCTCCTAATTGTTGTAATGCTGCTGCGGTAGTAAACAGCTTTATATTAGAAGCAGGAATAAAGTATTTATTAGCATCTTGGCTATAAAGAGTTTCTGCTGATGATAATTTTTTAACTAAAATACCCCAACGAACTCGACTAAATTGAGGACGATTAATAATAGTATTGATTGCTGACGCTAATTGAGCAGAACAAATTTGTTTAGTAGTAGTAACTTGGGGAACTGGTGTTTGTGCTTGGGCAATTTTCTGAAAACTACCAATATTAATAGAGATAAATATTAATATCAAGCTGAAATAATTTTTTTTTGACATATTACCAATTATTATTTGGTTTAGCTAGATTTTTAAACTTTGTAAATTGTGGATCAAACAAGAGTTTAATTGTTCCTGTTGGGCCATTCCGATGTTTAGCGATGATTACTTCGGCAATTCCCCTATCTGGAGTATCTGGTGAATAATATTCATCGCGGTATAACATCATTACTATATCTGCATCTTGTTCAATTGAATTGTGAACAATAATATTATTAGCAACAAAGTTATGGAATTTATCAACTGTTAAATCAAATACTTCTTCTTCTCCATCACATATAATTGAAACAATTTCATCCCAATAAACATCACTATTAGCACAGATAAGTAATTGTTGTTGACAATCTAATTTATCTAATCTACACCAACCATTAATAGTTAAAAATTTATGATTACCAGTAGCACGAATTTTACAACCTAATCGAGTTTTTAATGTAAATACTGGTTTGATTCCTGTGGAAAAGGCATTACTCACAATTGCTGTTTCCAACTTCATTGTTTTTTGATTTAACGCCCAAACTGTAAAACCAGATTTACTTACTAATTCTTTAATTGGTACTAGTAATCCGGTATCTGATAATGTGATTAAACTATCACCAGTTAAACATCCCGATTCCCTCAAATCAGATAACATGGGGCGTTTATTGGTACGTGCTTCTACACCACGACTTAACTGTGATAACGCAATGATTGGTACAGATAATTCTCTCGCTAAACCTTTTAAAGAACGGGTAATTCTCGATAATTCTTGGACACGATTATCACTACTACCTTCCATTAATTGCAAGTAATCAATTACTATTAATCCTAACTCTTTAGTTTGTTCGGCTTGCAGTCTTCGTGCTTGACTTCGCATTTGTGTGACTGTAATATTTGCCGTATCATCAATAAAAAGTGGAGTGTCTGAGAGTTTATCAATGGCACGACTTAAAGGTTCCCATTGGGTTTGACTAATTCGTCCACTTCTTAAATAACTGCTTTCAATTCCGGCTTCACTAGCTAATAGTCTTTGTACTAGCTGTTCTTTGGACATTTCTAAACTAAAAACCGCAACTACTAATTGATAGCCCGCTGCAATGTTATGTGCTAGGTTGAGACAAAATGCGGTATTGTGAACACAAATATCATTAGCAACGAAATTGTGTGTCTCGGGAATTGTTAAATCATAAACTTGCTTGTTACCTACTAATTCAATAGCAATAATTTCATCCCAATATACCTCACTATTTGCTAATTGTTGTAGTGGTAAATTGTCTAAAGCAGTCGCTAAAATACATAATCTTTCCCTTGTTAACGACCGTTTACCGACATGGATATTTGTATAACTTTTAATCCCAGCGCGTTGAGCTAAACTGCTCCAAGTTTCCTTACCTTTAGCTGTTGCTATCTGTTCCCAAATTTCTATAGGTATCAGATCACGATTGGTTTGATATCTTTTTTGAGATATTGCTTCTGCTACTTTTGCTAATGCTGCTTCTTTGCCAAAAATGCCAATTTCTGCAATGAAGTTTTTAATAGATAAGGCATCGGTAATATCTAATTGCCATGCTGGTCTACTGGTATTATTATATTTCATAGACCGCTTTTTCAAAGCAGCAATAATTCCAAATCTTAATAACAAATGTTGAATTTGTCTTGCTAGTTTTTCGCTAACTGTACAATAACCTAATTGTGATTGACCACTATTAAGTAAAGTTGCCCATCCATCAGTGGCAAAAAGACGATTTATAAATAATGATAATTGTGATTTTTCTAATTTAAAGACAATATTTGGGATAGTTTTAGTATGAGCATCTTTACCCCATAAACCTAATTTTTCTAACCAAATTGTCAAAGCATTTTTACTCGACTTCCTGATACTAGCAAATCCATGAGGTGCAAATTCTTCTAACTCCATTTCGAGAGTTTTACACAATAGCTGAAAAGTGTCGTAATTGGGTACACATTCTCCTTTTTGCCACACACAAATTAAAGATGGATTTACTCCTAGTTCATCGCTTAATTGTTTAGCAGATAATGAACGAGAGCAAATAACTGTTTTCAGAGTTTCAGCAAAAATTTGTCTTTGATTACCAATAAATTCCAAGTCTCCGCTAACACATAATGATGGTGTCCGTTGTCTTTGAGAATCTTCCCATCTTACTGACAAACCACCAAATTCAGTTACTGCTTGGGAAAAATCTGTTTGCAGTAATGGGTTACTGTTTGTAAATCTAGGAGTGCTATTAGTTAAACCACCATCACCAATTAAATATCCTAATAATTTGACTTCACACTCGCGGATAGTTTCTGTCCCAAACACATCTATTTTGCGAGGGACGGCAATTTTATCACCAACTTGCAAATTTTCTAATTTTTGCCAACCTTTAATAGTTAAAAATGGGTGAGTAATTGTAGTTTCAATTGCTCGACCTAAGCGAGTTGTTACGCGGAAAATTGGTTTAATTCCATCATCTACAAATGCAGATGGTTGGGTAAAGGTAAATTTCCAATCGTCATTTAAGGTTAATAATGAACCTTGACGTTTCTGATATAATTCTTCAATTGTGGCAATTTGTCCATCTGCTAAGACGATTTCTGAATCATAACTGAGACATTTTCCCATTGACGGTCTCCCAGCGACGATAATTAAATCAGAACGCTGAAAACCGCTAGTCATAGCATCTAAATCATAAAAACCACAAGGTATTCCCGGTAAAGCAATACCTTGATGACGAGTTTCAATATCTTGAAAAGTATTAATTAAGGTGTCGCCAATATGAACTAATCCTGATTGGGTTTTTTGTTGGGTAACATTAAAAACTTTTTGTTCTGCATTATCTAGAACAATTGGTAATTCTGTTTCTGTTTCAAAACCAAGATGGACAATTTCATTCCCCGCTTTGATTAATTGCCGTCGCAGGTATTTTTCCATGACTAACCCTGCTAAGGCATCAATATTTACCGCTGAAACTGTCCGATCTACTAATGTTGCTAATTTATTTCTACCGCCAATTTGCGTTAATTGATCATTGTCTGTCAACCAACTGGTGATGGAAAGTAAGTCTGTGGGTTTTTGCTGAGTATGCAGACGGATAGCTGCTTGATAGATTATCGTATGAGCGCTAAGATAAAAAGCTTCGGGAACTAGGCGATCGCTCACTCGCGCAATTGCCTCTGGATCTAGTAAAATACCTCCTAAAATAGCTTCTTCTGCTTCAATATTTTGAGGAGGTAGGCGATTACTACCATCACCTTGAAAACTTAATTCTTCAGCCATAAAATTTAAATAAGAGGTTAGTGATTTTGGACTCTTACCTAATTATCCAAAACCAATAAAAAAATATTGATAACCACAGATATATCATCTGTGGTGATTTAGTTAAGTCACCGTTAGTTAGAGACGACTTCAATGTTAATTACTGCTGTTACTTCAGAATGTAGCTTGATTTCAGCTTGGTAAGTACCCAATTGGCTAATATCGGGAATGGTAATACCACGACGATCTATTTCTAGACTAGCTACTGCTTGAATAGCATCTGCTATATCTTGGGTAGTAACAGTACCGAAAATAGCTTCATTTTCACCAACTTGCTTGGCAATTTTTAAACCAGCAATATTTTCTAAAGCTGTTTTTTGCTCAGTTGCTTGTTGTTTGAGTTCTAATTGTCTTTGATATTCTTTTTCACGTCTACGTTCTACTTGTTTGAGCAGACCTGGTGTAGCACGAGCGGCTAAACTCTGAGGAATGAGATAGTTACGAGCATAACCGGGAGCTACTTCTACTAAATCGCCGAGTTTTCCCAGCTTGGTAACATCTTTTGTTAAAACTAATTGCACACGTTTCGCCATTGTTTTTCGCTTTTCTTTGTAAAATCTTGGTTATTTGGGTATCGCAGGGTGGCTCATAAAAAGTGTAGCTTGATCCTCAGCGATTTTGAACGTACCCACAGCCTTGACATTGTAGCGAAGTTTGGGGAGCGATCGCAACATTAAATGCTAGAAATTTGCAAACGGCAATAATAACTCCCGATTTGCTGATTTGAGAAGTTCTAGAATAAATGTACTATTATGTTTTCAACCCCGGCTCAACAATGTATCAATTAAATTATACTAAATTTTAGACACAGGAAGGCGATAGCTTACGCTTACGATTTTGCAATTGACTAAATAGGTCTATTCTCTCGTCCATGATATATACGTAAAATGATCACATCATCTTCAAGAATAATGTAGTGAATTACAAAGCCATACTTACCAAAAGAAACTACAAGCTTTCGTAATCCTGCCATTTCATCTACAATCGCACCGCGACGAGGATTTTGTTGTAGACTTCCCCCTGAAGAAACAATTGCTTGTACTGCGCGGACTGCTGCATCAGCATTACTAAGTGCTATAAAATCATAATGACGATTTAAATCATTAGTAGCAGTTTCTGTCCAAACTATCTCAGCCATTATTGTTATTAATTGTTAAACTATTTGCCCATTTCTGAACTTGTTCATGTTTGACTCCTGAACCAGTACGGAGGTAGGTTTCTAAAGCAGATTTGCTTTGCTCAATCATATCTTTTTCACTAAGAGTCTGAAAATTTAACTCTGTATTTATCTCACCATACTCAAGTGATTCTGTTGCTAAATTTGGTTCTTCTTGAGCTAATTCTGTAGCTAAAAATTGAATGGCTTTGATTTTTTCTTGGTGAGATAATTTTTGCAGTGAGGGTAAAATTTCTGTTAATTTCATAGAAATTCAGGGGTAAAGCTATTTATATTATACTGTTATCTAAGTCTGTTTTCCATAGATATAGGAAAGCGATCGCTCTTTTGAAGTGAATGTGGCTAGAGAGCGATCGCTGATGTACAATATTTATTTGTGGTAACAAGAAACCTAAAAATAGTTACCTAATAGTCAAAAGTTCAAATATTTTTATGGTCATACCCGAATTAGATAATAATTATCTGCATCGCTTGTTCCTGATTTATTATTGGCGACAAAATGCTTCTTGATGGCAAGATTACCATTCAGATTCCAATTTTGATCCCATACATAAAAGCCAGATACTCCATTCTCACTGCCATAGCCTGCAAAGATTGCTGTATGGTTTCCAGATGAACTATAGTAAGAACCATTGGGACCTAAGAAAGTTGCGATCGCTGTACCCACAGCAATATTACCATTGGTCATGACATTAGCTCCTGCTTTCCAATTGTTGGCATTCCAATAAGAGCTAGACCCGTTAATTCCTGTTGCATAAGCGACCAAATCCCAACATTGAGAGCCATACGCGCCATCTACATCAATATATGTACCATTTAACTGTCCATTAATTAACTTGGTTAAGTTGGTAGAAGTAGTCATTAAACCAGAGGGTGATAAGGCTAGTTTTCTAGTTCCAATAACTGACCAATTAGGATCTGTTGCACCTAAATTAACACTAATTGGACTAGAAGCTCCCATATTCCAATAAGTCATGGCAGTACCATCATTTTTACGCCAAAGAATATCGGCAGCACCATCTTTATTGAAATCTCCAGTTCCCACAACTGACCAATTAGGATCTGTTGCACCTAAATTAACACTAACTGGACTAGAAACTCCCATATTCCAATAAGTCATGGCAGTACCGTCATTTTTACGCCAAAGAATATCAGAAGCACCATCTTTATTGAAATCATCTTTGAGTTTTTGGGAGGAGGCAAGTTCAACAGATATAGATTTTTCGTTAATCGTGAAAACAGAAGAATCATCCTCAGCTTTCAATGTCAATAATTCAGTTTGATTGAAGATTTTGCCCATAACCAATCCTGCTAATATCTCACCCTCATCACCAGGTGAGTCAATAGCACTCGCATAAGCATCTAAAAAGTGTCCTGTTTCTTCAACCAAAACTTTACCTACCGCAGTTGGATCATCTGCATTCTGTGTCAAAAAATCACTATTAAAGTAAATCGTATTCGTACTTTTGGCATAAGCACCTAAAGCACCATTCATTTCACTATTAAAGAGAAATTGCACATCTGGTAATACACCATAATTTCCACCCAATACATCAGCACCTAAAGCTTCTGCTTTGCCAATATCAAAATCTTTACCGAAAGCAACCTGAGCATTAGTAACAAATTCTTGATTAAAAATACTCCCAGCAGCGTAAACCAACGCTTGATTTTGGTTAGTTTGATATTGCCATGAGTCAATTATGATCTCACCTGCTAACATTAAAAGTTGCTTTGAGCCAAATCCTGTTAAATCTGGTAGCAAAGAATTTACCGAATTATTACCTGTAGGATTTACAGGATTACTAAATGTGTCCAAAGAAGAATTGATGTGAAGTTCCGAAGTGTCAAACATAGTTAAATTTGAATGAATAGATTTTACTGTTGAAGAACGCAGTATTTTCACTGGGTTATCAACTTAAAACAAATCTAACAACGCCTCAAAACCTTGTCGGTAGGGCATAGTAGGGTATTTATAAAAAAATGGGTAGGCAAAAGTAGGGTTAAGTTGGTAAGCAAGAAATGATAAACTTACTCAGTATCATTCAAATACAGTCTTAAAAGACCTATACAAATGGATATTGACACTAAACTAGAGTTTGTCCACAGTGTACTGATTAAGCATAATCAGGAAATTATTCAGGCTAAAAAACCACGTCCTCTGAATAAGTTGAAAATGTCTATACTGAGGAGTGCTTTGCTAAATGAGGGTAGTTATCAAACAATAGCTGATTCCTATAACTATACTGAAGGTCATGTTAAAAAAGTTGCCTATGAGTTATGGAAAGACTTGTCTAAGATATGGGGGGTAAAAGTTAGTAGAGATAATTTGCTATCTGTAATAGAAACAGAATTACAAACACAACATACAAATTTGTCACCTTCCCCACCAATTATTCTTCATCATAAAGCACATGATTTTATTGGACGTGACGCAGCTATTACCGATATCAATAACCTTGTAAATGAAGGTAGAAAAATAATTGTCATCCAAGCAGCAGGAGGTGTAGGAAAGACAAGACTTGCTCAGGAATACATCAAAACTCAAAATTTTGACATAGTAATACCACTTTTAATGGCAAAGGAAAAGGAGAACATTAGCACTGTTGAAAGTGTGAGTGAAGATTGGTTGAAAAACTATTTTCAAGAAGAACCAGGAACAGAATTTGGAGTTAATTTACAAAAACTCAGACGACAACTGCAAACGCAGAAAGTAGGAATATTAATTGATAACCTAGAACCTGCACTAGATAAACAAGGTAGATTTATTGAAAAACATCGTGGTTATATAGAAATATTGCGAGTTTTGAGTGATGCAACTGTGCAGTCAGTGACGCTAATTACTAGCCGTGAACCTTTATATGAAAATTTAGAAACTGAAACCTATTTATTGCCTAGTTTAAATCAGCCAGACTGGAAAGAATTTTTTGCAAGTCACAATATTAATGCAGATGAACAAACACTATCTGAAATACATAAAGCCTATGGTGGTAATGCTTTGGCAATGAAGGTACTTTGCGATCCCATTATTAGATACTATGATCGGAGTACAGAAAATTACTGGTATGAACATAAAATTTCAGGTGATTTATTAGTAGAATTAGCAGTACAAAACTTAATCAAGGAACAGTTTAACCGCCTTCAGAAACTTGATTACGAAGTTTATAAGCTCCTTTGTCGTTTGGGATGCTATCGCTATCAAGATATATCAAAAGTTACTATCGAGGCACTATTGTGTTTACTTTGGTATATCTCTGATGAAAAGCAGCGTAGATACGTAATCAATTCTTTACGAAGTCGTTGTTTAGTTGAATTCGAGAAAGGAGAATATTGGTTACATCCAATTATTAGGGAAGAGGCTATCGAACGTTTAAAATTAAGTGATGAATGGCAAGAGGTAAATCTACGAACAGGGCAATTTTGGACAGAGAGTGTTAAAAACATTGAAATAGGGAAAGATGCACTAAGAGCTTTTGAAGCTTATTATCACTATATAAATATTGATGAATTTATCTTAGCTAATCAAGTAATTATGAAAGTAAGAGATAATACTTGGAGAAGAAATGAACCACTTAATGCTTCATTTTGCAGACTAGGACTTTTAGAAAAGATGATACCAGCAATTAATAAAATTTTAGAGAATATCAATAATCAATATTCCCGTGGTCAGCTTTATAGTATTTTAACGTCTTTATATTTTTTGTCTGGTCAACCTCAAAAATCGGTAAGTTGTAACGACGAACTAAAAAAGATAGTGAATGAATACGACTTTCAAGATTTAAAAATATTATCTTTGCACCATACAGGATTATATCAAATTGATTATCTCGAATTGGAAGCTGCAAAGCAATCATTTAATGACACAGCTATTATAGCCGCTAATACTAATTTGCATAGATATGCAGTAACTGCTTGGTGTGCATTATCATTCTTAAAATCAACTTCAGAATTAGAACAAGATAGAAACGAGGCAGAATTATTAATTGCCAGTAATTACAGTGAAGTTGTAAATGGAAATATTTTAACTCCTTTTGGCAAAGGATATGGGCTTGTATTTTTAGGTTTATCTTCTAAAAATTTAGGTAATTATCAAAAATCTGAGGAATTATATCTAAAAGCTATATTACACGGTGAAAATACTAAATTTACTCAAGTGAAAGGTAAAGCTATATCCGGTTTAGCAGAACTTTATCGAATACAGGATGATTTTGAAAAAGCACGTTCCCATCATGTACAATCAATCGAACTATTAGATAAAATCGGTGCTAAATGTGATTTAGCAGAAGCATACTACCAACGAGGTTTAACATATCAAAAAATGGGTGAAATCGAAAACAGCCACACCAATTTTAATGAAGCTATCCGACTATTCAACGAAATGGAAGCACCCAAGCAATTTGAGAAAGTAGAAAAGGCGAAAGTCCAAAATTAAGTAAAACTTCTGTAATTTCCTCACCACCATAAACCGGAATTTCAAACTCTCTTTCATCAATGCGTACCTTCCGTAAATAAATCTGCTTCTACATGAAAAAATTCTCCCAGTTTTTGGGCTAATTCTAGAGTTATTTTCTCTCTGCCATTTAAAATATTATCAACAAGGCTTTCTGAACCAAAAACAACTTCTAAATCAACCTTGCTTTTGTCAGATTGTTCCAAAAGAAATAACAACATAGACTGAGGATTGTTTTGTTGATTAATCTCATAATATTCTTGTTCAAATTTTTCAATTAAAGTAATTAATAATTGATAAAGTTCATCTTCTTCAGGACTGCGTTTTCGGTGTATTAAATCTTCCACAATAGCTAAAGCTTGCTCATTTTCAGCTTGAGTTTTGATAATTTTGGGGAGATATGCTGTTAATAATTTCTTGTACTTCTCTGGATTAAAAGTAAGGGTCATTTTTCCTTATTTTAACCATTACTATTCTTCCCAAAATCTCTTATTTAACAAAGCATCTATATTACTAGGAAATGGACAAACATCAGAAAAATAAACATCAGGATAACCATCTCTGACATTTTCTAAAGCCATTTCATAGCTTTTGTCCAGAACTTCTAAAACAAACCCTTTCAAACTCGGTGAATCTTCTAATTCAATTTGTAACCGTTGCCGAAAATTTCTAATTTCAATTTCCCAACCTCGATAACAGTCGGACATTGGTACATAACACCGCTTTAATAAATGTTCCAATAAACGCACCAAAAAACTCCGCACTGTTTTCCGCTGACTTTTACCCAAAGATTCTACCTCTTCAATTAAATTATCCCAATCTAAATGCTCATTGTCTCGTGCTTTTAACTTATTAACAGTATCCTCAACCCAAAGATAAAAATCTTGATCGTATAGATTTTTTACTGATGTTCTGTTCATAAAGTTTATCTACTTTTGATTTGACCTTTTTAACATATTGATAAGAATGATCTTCATTCTATCGCTAATTTTTAATGACAGCGAAAAGAGGAAATATCTGTTTTCTCGTCTTTTTATAATACAAAGGGTTTAGCACTGCTAAACCCCTAGAAATCAAATAAATCATCAAAATAACTAAAAATTATCTTTCATACCGCGAATTCGGGCAAAAGTTTGGATACTATCATCACTCTTTGCTGTTGCTTGTAGAGATGGTTCTTCCCAACGTAAAAAAGGATTAGTGAGTTTTTCCAGTCCTAAAATTGATGGAACTGTTGGTTCTAATTTATCTCGTTGAGATTTAACATCCTGGTAGCGTTTTTGTAAATCTACATTTTTAGCATCTACAGTCACAGCAAAACGCAGATTACTTAATGTGTATTCATGGGCGCACCAAACACGAGTATGATCAGGCAAAGCCCGGATTTTACTTAAAGAATCTACCATTTGCCCTGGTGTGCCTTCAAACAAGCGACCACAACCACCAGCAAACAATGTGTCACCACAAAACAATTCTCCAGGCTCTCCTGGACTTGCTGGGGGGAAATAGTAAGCAATATGAGCGCGAGTATGTCCAGGTACAAAGAATATATTAGCAGTGCGATCGCTAAATTGGATGCGATCTCCTTCTTGCAAAAACACCTCCTGTCCCGGAATTCTCCCTCTGTCTTCCGCACCTCCATAAACTTTCACATTAGGAAATACTTTCATTAATTGTGTATTGCCACCCACATGATCACCATGATGATGAGTATTAAAAATTGCTACTAATTCAGCCTGAAGTTTAGTCAACTCCTCTAAAACTGGTTCTGCTTCCGCGGGATCAACAACAGCCGCAATATTCCGCAGTGGATCATGGAGTATAAATATATAATTATCCGAGAGTACAGGTAAACGAATGATTTGCATGAGCTTTTCCCCGACAAAAATTATGATTAGTAATTAAAACAGTCATTTATTTAGTTGAGACTGGTAATAGGTAATAGGTAATAGATAATAGGTAATAGGTAATTGGGAATAGGTAATTGGGAATAAAATACCTATTTCCATCCTGTTAATCCTTAAATCCTGGATATCCTGATTCAGACAATGTATTTTTCCATCCTGTTAATCCTTAAATCCAGGAAATCCTGATTCAGACAATGATATTACTAAGACCAAGAATCTAAATCCAAAGACTGCATTCCCTCGCTCTTAACATAATCTAATAAACCTCCCAACTGCCGCCACACAAAAAAGCAAGTTAGCAAACTCATTGGTAACCCGATACTTAAAGCCATTACTGGAGGAAAACCAAATATCTCAAAACCAGAAGAAAGAAATAAACAAGAACCACCAGTAATACCAATAAAAGGTACTAATAATTGTTTATAAAAAGAACGGGTATTCGTCTTTTCTTTAGCAGACTTATCCTGTGGCCATTGCTGGACAATTACCTTTAATGTCCCAGATAAAGCTAACCCAGAAGTGAAAGCAGTGAGAAAACCAACTAATAGTAAAAAGTAAGGTGGTTGCAGAGGGTAATAGTACATTAAAACTCCTGATTGTTATTAAAATTCGTTTTTATTTGGTGACAGATTATTTGGCTAAAATAGCCGCTACCCCTTCCCTAGAAAACTCTGTTAACAGGCTAATTGCCACATTTAGTAAGCGATTTGGGGGTAAATCATCCTTAACTAAATCCCACAGCCGTTGGACTTCTTCAGTGTGTAAACGGTCATCTTCAGTAATGGCTAAGACCAACTGACGACGCAGGAATTTACCCTCTTCGGAAAGGATGAATTCCAAACCCATTCGTGCTGTTGGTAAAACATCAAATTGACTATCAGTGCGAGCAATAGTAATCAGGTTTTCTAACCGTTGCCACTGAAATTTACCATCTTTAAACAACACATTCAATAGCCGTCGCCGTAATGCGGGAGATTCCCCAGTTAGTAACCGCCGTGCTATATAGGGATAACCTACTTCCACAATTTTGAAATCTGGGTTGAGACTCAGCGCAATCCCTTCTTGTGTTACCAAAGACCGAATAATCAAAGCAAACTTTGCCGGCACGCGGAAAGGATATTCATACATCAATTCCGAGAACTCATCAGTAATGGTTTTGAAGTTGAAATCCTGGACATTTTTACCAATAGCGTTTCCTAGTACCGCTTCTAATGCCGGTATAATCGGAGCAATATTAGTGTTTGCTGCCAAAAAGCCCAAGTTGACAAAATCTGCCGCTAAATCGGCGTAATCCTTATTTACCAAATGCACTAAGGCATCAACTAAACTTTCCTTAGTTGTTTCCTCCAATTGATCCATCATCCCGAAATCAATGTAAGCCATGCGACCATCGGCCATAGCGAACAAATTACCAGGATGAGGATCGGCATGAAAAAAACCATGCTCTAATAATTGTTGTAAACCAGTAGTTACACCTATTTGGATAATTGCTTCTGGGTCTAAACCTACAGATTGGATATTTTGGGTATCTGTGAGTTTAAAGCCATTAATCCATTCCAGAGTTAAAACATGATTACTAGTATAATTCCAGTAAATACCCGGAATTTTTACTTGAGGGTCGTTACGGAAATTATGGGCAAACTTTTCCGCATTCTGCCCTTCATTGATGTAATCAATTTCCTCAAATAACTTTGTGCCAAACTCGTCCACAATTAAAGTTAGATCGTGACCGAGATTCAGAGGTAGCCAGGGAGCGAGCCAACTGGCAGCCCAACGCATGAGATACAGGTCTTTTGTCAGTAACGGGCGTAAATTGGGGCGTTGTACCTTCACAGCTACTTCTTCACCACTGAGTAAGCGACCCCGGTAGACCTGACCTAAACTAGCCGCTGCTACTGGTTGAGGAGAAAGTTCCCGAAAAACTTCGCTAATTGAGCGGTCTAGTTCGGTTTCAATAATCTGATATGCCAGATCATTGTCAAAAGGTGGTAACTGGTCTTGTAGCTTGATTAGTTCTACTAAAAAGTCTTTGCGGATTAAGTCGGGACGAGTGGAGAGAGCTTGACCAACTTTAATAAATGTTGGACCCAGATCGGTAAGAAGAGTTCGCAACTGGGTAGCGCGTTTCCCTTGATTTTCCTCCACCTGGTCTTGCCAGTCGTCCCACTTAAGACTGAATATAAATCCGGCAAAAGACCAGATAATTACCAGTAGTCGTCCCCAAGCTAACCAGGGACGGTAACGAAAGTAACGAGCAATCGTCTCTGGATTATACTGCTTTAATTCAGCAGGTTGATACTGACCCACGCCTTTATTTACCTCTCAAACTGGGAAATTTACATACTGAACAATCTCCTGAATGCTAACTTAGTTGTTGGCACAGGAAAATAGTTGTTTTTGGGTTAGAAACAAACTTTAACTATATCTAGGAGCAATAGACGACTAACTAGTACAGCACGACGTAAATAAAACAACCATTCTCAATCGCCAAAAAGCTTACGCCATATTATTTTTGACTTTTGACTTTTGACTTTTGACTTTTGCCTTGCGGTACTAGGCCTATTTCGCTAGATTTATTTATCTATTTCTTAATTATACTTTATAAAAGTACAAACTTTTTGTGTGTATTTGGGGTATTTTATCTTTTCTTAACGAATAAACCTTTTCGATAAGGTAGTTAATTTCGACACAACTCAGGAAAAAATCTGAATCAGCTATGCAAGTAACCAGCAGTGAAATCCAAGCTATGCGGGAATTAATGCCCGATTATCCCCCCGCACTAGAAGCAATGAATCATTTAGAAAAGCACAAGGGTAATATGGAAACGGCTTTTCAAGATTTATGGCAAGAAAAAAATGGTCAAGCCATGATGGGGGAGAGTAGATCACTTTGGCAAATCACGCTCAAAACTTTGCGAAATGAACTTTGCGGTGATGACGGGTTTCGTGGTCAACTTAAAGAATATACCAAAAATCCCGGTAGTTCTCCCTTACTCACGGGTGTAATAGTTTCTTTGGTGGGTTTAGCTTCAGCTAACGGCGTACCCATTGATCCGGCCATTGCCACTGTTATAGTTTTGTATATCCTCAAAATAGGGGTAAATATATTTTGCGATTACACCGAACCAACTGCTGATAGTAGTGGAACTTTACCCCCAGCTAAATAATTTATGATGTAGGAGCGGGGTTTTCCCCCGTCCTCACAATCAAGGAAGTTAAAGCTTGTCAGTAACCCAGCCCTAAAGGGACTGAGCTTGTAAGAGAAATCAAGCAAGCTGTACTGACCAGTCTAAGTCTTAACTGACTACGTTTTTTGAGTCACGACACCCACCGGATGCGTAGCTAGTCCCCCGCTCTGTCGCTTGTGATTAAACAGTTCTAAGGTCACTGGAACAGTGTTGCTCTTCCTTTCAAGCTCTTAAAACATTGACGAAGCTAACATTACCTCAGCAATGGGAGTTGGTTTTTCAGGTTTCCAATCAAAAAACCTGACTAAAATTTAAGATTCAATGCGGTTAAAACCGCCCGTGTCGTTTCCCTCTCAGGTCTAAAGACACTGAGTTTCCTGTATACCGCGAGGTGTTATGAATACAGAAGTTTTGCATTTTTTCCAAGAATCACATAAACAAGATTTGGAAACAATCACTCAAATTTTGGCTGATATAACTAACCGTAATCCTGAAGAAATTAAACCATATCTAAATATAATACTGACGCAATTGGTAGAACCTCAACAAAAACGCCCAGTTAATGAAAATGCTACTCCAGCAGAAAAGATGGCTGCATTTCAAGCATGGGTAGAGAGTCACAGAAATCTTAATTTACCAAACCTTTCTGATGAAGCAGTAAGCCGAGAAAGTATTTATGGTGAAAGAAGTTAAATGCTTTATCTTCTAGATACAAATATATTATTACGTAGTGTTGATTTATCTCATCCCATCAATTAGGTTGTATTAAAAAAGATAACCACATATTTATTTTAGTCATTATTTATCTTATTTAAGAGATTATGAATGTGCATTATAACTGTGTTAACATCAGTATTTAATTTTTCAGAAATTTGTTTATTATTACAACCAGCAATGATCAATTCTGAGATTTTAAATTCTATTTCTGTAAAATCGTAGATGTTGACGACTTGCCTATGTTCTAATGGGAAACTTTGCAATAATTGATATGTTGCTGAAACAGAATAGCTCATTTTTGTTAATACTATATTAGCTATTTTTGGATCAATCCAAGCATTATTATTATAAGTTACTTCTATAACTTCTGGTAATTTATCAATACTCGTTTCCTTAACAAAATAAGAATCAGCACCAGCCGCAAAAGCAGCTAAAACTGTATCTTCTGTACTATCCATTGTCACAATTAAAATTTTTGTAGAGGTTTCTGTTTTCGATTGAAAATCTTTAAACAGACGAGTCAATTCAATTCCATTTATATCTGGTAAATTAGTATTTATCACTGCAATATCTGGTTTCAAGGTTTCTAATAGTTTTAAGCCTTCAATGCCATTATTTGTTTCCCCAATCACTTTAAATCTTGCTTCTGCATTTAAACAGACATTTAATGCCATCCTAGTTAAATCATGGCTTTCAATTAAAACAATAGTAATTTCGCTCATACTAGGTTACTTTTTATCATGCTTATTCGTATCCTAGTTAAACAAGCTGTAAAATATTTGTCAATCCATAAAAAGTTAGATTGTTGATTGTAATCAGTGTGTGAGAATGTTATCCTGTAGTTTTTTAGTTGTTGTTTTAGAAAAATACGTAGTTTTGTATATAGGAATCATAAATGATATTTGAAAAATTTTAAGTAGTGTAGGGTGGGCATTGCCCACCAGATAACGGTTTTTCCCGTCTTTGAAGGTTTAATGAAATTAATAAATTAGAAACCCAAATTAAAGAAATTGAAATTAAGCTAGAAAAACAATATACTTTATTAGGTCAATTAGTCGCAGATAATCTTCGTAAATCCGAAGCAATTAGCAAAGAGGCTGTCGCAAAATTATTCAATCCGATTAGAAAATTAGATCAAGAAAAATTAGAGCTTTTAGAAAAAATCAAAGAATTGAAAGCTAAACAAGCTGAACAAGATAAAGCCGAGGATTTATTGAGGATAAAGAAAGAAGTTGAAGCCGAACTGAAGAAGTTAGAAGAACTCAAATCTTTAGAAGTTATTGATGAAGATGAGTTTGAAATTGCTCAAATTAAATTGAATAAAAAAGTCAACAACTTCGAGAAATTGTATAGTTTAAAAATTGCCCTTGAACGTGGTTTGATTAATACAGAAGAATATACTCAGAGAAAGGCTTTACTTGAGTAGTATTGGAGAATGTGTCATATTTCTAGGTAGGGGTTTAGCATTGCTAAACCCTCTTTATTACCTACTTTGATTTCGCTTCCAGATTTTCCAAACGGCTTTTCAATTCCTGATTTTGTTGTTTAATTTGATCAAGTTCCTCACGTAACTGACGCAGAGTTTTGTCTGTACCAATATTCTTTTGCACCTTACCGAGTTCTTCTTCCGCATAGCGACGGACACGACCATCTGTAGTTTGATTAGCTAAGGATTGCAAAATACCAATGGCTTTTGGCGTTTCCATTTGTCCCAAGGCTGTCAAAACTGCCATTTGTGTTAAAAAGAAAGTCTCTCTGGCAATTTCCGTTAACCGATCTAAAATCCGTTCTATATTAGCGGGAGTTTGACCAGTGGAAACTTTTCCGACAGCGCGAATTGCACCGAGACGTAATGGTTGCGGTATACCAATTTTTGTGTATTCCAGCAGTAAATTTAAAGCTGCTTCCGAAGATTTGAATTCAGCTAAACCTGCTATAGCCCCACTACGGACAACTTCATTCCAACCAGCCCTTTCTTCCAAGACAGATTTCAGTAGCTTGATGACCTTATCTTCATTGGGTTTATCTTCTAAATGAGCCGCTGCTATCACCGCAATTGTCCGACAAGCCGCCGCTTCTACATAATAGCTTTCATCCCCATCTTGCACAAAACCCTTAACAGCTTTATAGCTTGAGTGAGTTTTAATTTGCGCGAGAGAACTGATTACCGCCCGTCGCACAAAGGGACTAGGATCATTTAATCCAACTACTAAACCATCAAAAGCTTGATCTAATTGAATTTCTGCCAGTTCTTTGGCAACTTCCACCCGCACACCCCAAAAAGGATCATTTTTCAACGCTGAGGAGAGGGCTAGAGTTGCTTCTAAACCGCCTTTTTTTGCTAAAGCTTCCGCAGCATAAATGCGAGAAATAGGATGAGGATCAAATTCTAACTGGGCTTTTAATTCTGCAATGGGGAATTCTAATTGGACAGTTTTTAGGTAATTATTGCCAACATCAAAGCTAATAAAATCAGGCTTTTGTGTTAATGGGAAATAAAAACTTTGTTCATGTTCATGTACCCGAACTGTGAAAGTTGTCAGTTGTGAATTTTCTTTATATCCAAAACCAATGGGAATTTTCAGATTAAATAAATCCTTACTCTCGGCTTTAGCTTGAGTTTGGGTAACTGTTACCTTAGCTAAGTTGGCATCACCATCCCAGGCGTAAGCGACTTTAAAATCAGGATGACCACCACGATAGACATATTGATCAAAAAGGAAAGCCAGATTGCGTCCAGTGGCTTTTTCAATTGCTCTTAATAAGTCTATGGTTTCGACAGTTTGATGGGCATTGTCTTGGACAAATGTTTGCACAGCTTGCCAAAATAACTCATCGCCCAATTCTGCCCGAATCATGTGATAAACACAAGATCCTTTTTCATAAATATGGCGGTCATAAAGTTCGATCGCTTGTCGGTAAACATGAGTTACCATTGGTCTGCGGTAACGACTGCTATCTTCACTTAAATAACTCCGCGCTTCCGATAACCGATAATATGCGGCTTCTTGGTCGCCATATTCCCGTTGGGTCCACATTACCTCAGAATAGGAAGCCATTCCTTCCTTAATCCAAGCATGGGACCAATGTTTAATAACCACCAAATCCCCAAACCATTGGTGTGCGAGTTCATGGACAACTAAACTTTCGGTATTGCGATTATCTAATATTGCCCGTGCATCTAGTAAACAGCGGTCAGTCAATAGAGTTGTGGAAGTGTTTTCCATACCTCCAAAAATAAAGTCATCTACACAAACTTGGGCATATTTGGCGAAAGGGTAAGGATAACCATACTTTTCGCTCAAGAATTCAATCATTTGCGGAGTTTTGCCCATACTCCTTTTAGCATCTGCTTCTCGTCCCTTCTCGACATAATAGGTAACAGCTTTATCATGCCACTCGTCCCGAATTTCCGCAAAATCACCAACCGCCAAAGTCATCAAGTAGGTAGGATGGACTTGTTGTTGTGACCAATGGTAGGTTTTGTATTTTGCCTCTTCTACGGTGTCAATTAGTTCACCGTTGGAGATAGCTACTAAGGGGTTAGGGACACGGACGCGAATTTCTGATGTTGATAATTGTCCGGGGTAGTCGAAACAAGGAAACCAATAACGAGAATCTTCGTCTTCTCCTTGTGTCCAGACTTGGGTAGGTTTGTGGGGGTAGTGTTTGTCTGGTTGAATAAAGTAAATCCCGCGCTGGGGTTTTTCGGCTGCGTAAGCGATCGCAATTAACAAGCGATGACCGATTTCTGTAGGCTGTGACAGGTAAATACAAAGTTTTTCACCGTCATATTCAAATTTTTGCTCAACTTCGTTGACCTGGACAGAGGTAATTTTCAGATTTACCGCATCCAAAGTTAACCTATCAATCCCATTCCGCACTGGCAATAGACGAATACTACAACTGCCGTAGCAAATTTGATTAGGGATATCTAAACTAATATCCAGAAAAATATGTTCTACCTGTCCAGGTCGGTCAGGGTTATAGTGTGGTTTTGCCCCTGGTAACTCAAAACGCTTGTGTCCGGTTTTTTCGGTATCAAAATAAGACTGCAACATTTATTATTTCTAGCCTTTTAATCCTGAAACATTTAATGGGATGTAAGTCATACAAATAAAGAAGTGTAGCGTAGTATGACATTTTTTGACTGTTTGATCCTGGTAGCGTCATCACTATCCGATCTACAGATTGATACAGCTAATTTAGCTACTGCTGTCACACTCAAAACCCCAGGTATCGCCCTCTTTACTGCCTCAGTTCAAGAGGATCTTGAGCCATGAGCAATGTTTATCGAGTACAAATACTACTAATTTTCCATATAGTTTTAGAATAACTTGGAGGTGACAAATTGACTATTGTTCTTAAACAAATAAGATATCATTTGCGGATTCAGTTCTGACCATAGTGGAGTATTATTTAAAGCCAATTACAACTTTTTAATGACCATAAGCCTTTAATTATATCAGTAAATACCGTGAAATTAGCGGCAATTAATGATAAAAAAGGATTGAGAAATCAGAATTTCATGGAAATTGTGACCAAATTTACAGTTATAAGGAGCATTTATCAATGTTTGAAAAGAAATCATCGTTTTTAATTCCCGTGATTGGTACTGCTGTAATCATAGCAGGAGGTATAGCAGCTTATATGTATCTCAAGGGTGGTGCAAATAGTTCTAGCCCTTTAGGTAGTGCTAAATTAGTACCTGCAACGGCATTAATGGCAACTTATATTGACACTAATCCTGAATCCTGGAATAAATTACAGCAGTTTGGGACACCAGAAGCACAGAAATTACTAGCAAAAGAGTTCCAGAATTTCAACCAACAAATGTTGAATGATAGTCAGATTTCTTACGAAGCAGATATCAAACCTTGGGTTGGTGGTGTGATGATTGCTGTACTACCACCAGATGCAAAAAAAGTATCCCAGGAAAACTTTCGCTCACCCGAAGCCCCAAATTTTTTGTTAGTAGTAGGTATTAAGGACAAAATAGCCGCTCTGAAATTTGCCAATAAGTTGAAAGACAAAAAGAATGTCAAAATTCAGGAATCGGACTACAAAGGTCAAAAAATTATTGAATCTACAGGTAAAGGTCAACCGACTTATGTAACGGTTTTGAATAATGACCATTTACTTTTAACATCAAATAAACAATCTGTAGAAAAAGCTATTGATACCTATAAAGGCGAACCTTCCTTTGCTAGTAAAGAAGGTGCAAATGAAATTCTGGGCAAAGGTGTGGATGTTAAAAATAATTTAGCACAAATTTATGTACCTGATTATGCCAATATGGTACAACAATTAACGGCTTTCAATCCCCAATCTAAACCATTACCGCCACAAACTCTCGCACAAATTAAGCAAGTTAAATCAATGACAGCAGGTGTGGGTATAGATGATGCTGGATTAAGATTTAAAGCGATTGTGAATTTAGATCCTCAACTGAATAAATTTCAATATGAAACTACTCCAGCAAAGATTGTGGGACAATTTCCTAGTGAAACTTTGGCTTTAGCAAGTGGACAGGGTATTAGTAAAAGTTGGCAAACTTTTGTTGAGCAATCTAAAGATTATCCTGAATTAAATCAAGGATTGCAACAAGCGAGGACACAACTAAAATTCCTCCAACTTGATTTAGATAAAGATATTTTCGGGTGGATGAATGGAGAGTTTGGCTTAGGTGCAATTCAATCTAATCAAGGTTTATTAGCCAATGTGGGTTTCGGGGGTGCGTTAGTATTAGATACGAGCGATCGCAAAACTGCTGAAGCTACTTTTACTAAACTCGATAATTTTGCCAAACAGCAATCTCTTAATGTTGCCCAAAAAAGCATTGGTGGTAAAAATGTCACAGAATGGCAAATTCCCCAACAAGGCGCTCTTGTAGCTCATGGTTGGCTCAATGATAATACGGCATTTCTCGCTATTGGCGGACCTGTTGCGGACACACTGGTAGATCGTAAAGGTGCAGCACTTGATCAGAGTGATACTTTTAAAACTATCACGGGTTCTTTGCAAAAACCAAATGGTGGTTATTTCTATTTAGATATGGACAAAACTAAAACCATCATTGAGCGTTTATCTGCTCAAAGTCAACCGCTACCTCCAGACGCTACTGCTATTCTCACTTCTATTCGTGGTATTGGTGTGACTGTTAATAGTCCTAGCAAATCAATGACTCAAATGGAGTTGTTGTTATCTCTCAAACCTAGTAAGGGTAAATAAATTTTTCTCACGCAAAGGTGCAATCACGCTTCGTGATCTCGAAGAGTAGTTTGTAGGGTGCGTCAGACCCGATAATTTGGCAAAAAACAGATATCTTCTATCTGACGCACCTTATTTATTAGGATGGGTTACGCTTTTCCTAACTGCATAGAATAAGATTTCCAGAATAATTGAACGCAGATAAACGCAGATAAACGCAGATAAAAACGGATGAATTAATGGATTTGATGATGATTCTGTGCAGTCTCATACAAAATTTGTCTTACTCCATAACTGCTAATACTGATTTTGGTAACAGTTTTTCTTTAAACCAAATTATTCGCGCAGGAACATTATCTAGTTTGACTCCGGCTTTTTCTAAATTCAATCTTTCGGAAATTGCTAAAATCAAATTATCACAATTTGCTTTTCTGACTTGAGCAAATTTCTTTTGTAAATATTCTGGCCGCCAATAACCAACTATTTCTAAGATAAATACGCGTCCGTCTGGATGAACCAGACGAAAATCGGGAATCATCACACTACCAGGAATGGGAATTAAATCAACTTCTCTTTCTAAAATCCAACCACTTTTTAAACTATCCCATTTACTCGCAAATGATTCTTCTAACATACTATCATAGGGTTTGCCTGGGGGATAGTGGGACACTAATCCACATTCAGAATTAAGGGTGAAACGTCCTGTTTTCCATTCATTTGTGTGAAAATCACGGGTTTGTAAGGTGGCTGATAAACTCCATTTTGTCACATGAAGTAAAGCGGGAATTAGTTTGGCTATGGCTAACCCGTAGCGAGTGCTGGGAGTAAATAAACTTGTGGGACCATCCACACTAATTGTAAAACCATGATCGGCATCACCTTCAATATAAGCCATTAATTGAAATAGTTTTAAATATCGAAATAAGAGTTTATATTCTCCGGGAACATTCCGATGAGCATTTAATATTAATTGACTAGCTTTGTAAAAAATTCCTTGCACTTGAGATAAATTATAACGATGTAAAACATCTTCTGGTTTAGGAATATCAAAATTAGTTAAAATTTTATTTTCTGATAAATCAGCATAAAGTCCATCTCGGATTTGAGCAGGTAATACTTCTTGATTAAGTTCTTGACTTAAATCATCAGCTATTTTATTCAAAGTCATATCAGTTGATTCTCGACTAGCAACGGATTTTGCTGCTAATGCAAATACCCTCGCTCTTAACATGAGTGGTTCGAGGGGACTAACTATTTCAAAGGTGCAAAAACTACTTTTGAGAATATAGGCTAAACCCCGTTTCATCCGATAATCTGTAGTATCTCCTTCAAAGTCAGTTAATTGACGTTCTAGTAATCCTTGAGTTTTTCCAAGTGCTTCTTGAAAAAAACTAATTAATTCAGTAGCTAAACTCAAATGTTTTTGATCAAGTTTCAGTCTTTTTGGAATAATTTCCTCGCCGTTTTGGCGGTGTATCAGTAGTTCCGTTGGTAACATCTTTCTTTTGGGTTGAATAATTAATTTCTAGTTGTTCTGCTGCTTTTAAATCGCTTTTCTTTTCACTACTATAAATAACTTGTAAATTGGCTTTTTGTGGTTTTTCTTCCTGGCTGTTATTTTCTCCCCTGCGTCTAGCTGAAGTCTTTTCTTCGCTGGTATCTTCAGCTATAACTTCATATAGAATTGCCTGTTTATTTTCTAAATTTCCTTTCCGTAATATTCTCCCCAACCGTTGAATATATTCCCTGGTTGAACCTGTCCCTGATAAAATAATGGCAATACTGGCTGCTGGAACATCTACACCTTCATTTAAGACATTAGAAGCAACTAAGGTATTATATTCACCTGATTTAAATTTAGTTAAAATTTCATGTCTTTCTTTGACTGGTGTTTGATGGGTAATAGCGGGAATTAATAAGTCTTGAGAGATGCGATAAACGGTAGCATTATCAGCAGTAAAAATTAAAGTTCTTTCTAAAAAATGCGTGGCTAATAAATCCAGAAGTACCCGGATTTTTCCATCTGTGCCTAAAGCAATTTCTTTAGCTTGACGATGTGCTAACATTGCTTTTCTTCCCGGTTGAGAACGCGCACTCATTTGCACAAACATTTGCCAACCTTGGAGGCTTCCTAAAGATATTTTTGATTGCTTTAAAAAATCATTACGAGTTTGAATTAACTGATTGTATTTCTCTCTTTCTAGTTGGGATAATTTGACTTTAATTTGCACAATTTCATGTGCCGCTAAAGCTTTACCTGCTAAATCTTCAGCCCGTTGACGATAAACCTCTTTACCAATGAGAATATTTAAATCAGCGTGTTTTCCATCTGTGCGTTCTGGGGTTGCGGAAAGTCCTAACCGATAGGGAGCGATCGCATATTCAGCAATAACTCTGTTAAAATCTGTAGGTAAATGGTGACATTCATCAAAAATTATTAAAGCATATTTATTACCTAAACTTTCTGCATGAATGGCTGCACTATCATAGGTAGCAACTAAAATTGCGGTTCTATCCCGTGAACCACCCCCCAATAAACCCACTTCCCCGTCAGGAAAAGCCGCTACTAAGTGAGCATACCACTGGTGCATTAAATCCAAAGTAGGGACGACAATTAATGTAGTGCGTGGTGTGGCTTGCATAGCCATTTGCGCTAAATAAGTCTTACCCGCTGCTGTTGGGAGGACAACTACTCCCTGTCTTCCTGCCAGTTTCCAAGCAGCTAACGCCTCACTTTGGTGGGGATAGGGAGTCATTTCTAAACTAGCAACCAACTCTAGAGGATAAAAAGCCTTAGCTTCATCAACAAAATCTGTTGCTTCTGCTTGCAGGGCTTCGACTAAAGAACGGTATCTAATCGCCGGAATTCGGAATTTTTCGATTCTATCATCCCAAATTGCATAATCTATCCAAGTTTTACTTCGTGGTGGTGGGTGTAAAATTAACGTACCACGATCAAAAGTTAAAGTCGGGGAACGAGCCATTTATTTTCTCTCAATCCGGTTACACTGATTTAACTACTCATAACGCAAAACGGGCATGATGACTAATATTAATGCTATCAAAACCCAGTTCGAGGCAATTGTCAGTCCAGAAGTATTCAACTTTGAGACAGATGAAGATTTTGCCCAATCTTATAGAGAACAGCGGAAAACTTTCTTGCTTAACCGCATGAAATTACAAGCACAACTAATGGTAATTATTGGCTTAACATTGACCGCTTTTTTTGTCTGGGTAAATGCAGGAATTGATAAAAAAATATATGCGGTTAAAGTTGGCTTATTAATTGAATTCTTTATTATTATATGTTGGTTTTTATGTAAAAATCCCCTTGCTCGTCGTTACCCACAGATCATTTTTCTAAGTTTATGTTGGTCAGCTACTTGTGCTATCCAAATTGATACAGCTATATTATTTAACTATGTTGAACCAATGACAAATATTTGGAACTTGATGTTTATTACTCAAGCGACAATTATCCCTGTTCAATGGCGAATTCATGTCATATCACACGTAGGAACAGTGATTTGTTATTTAGGATTATATTTAATATATAGACCTATTTTTAAATATGATATGGCTTATTATATAGAACAAGGTTTATATTTCTTTTGGACAGGAGCAATTTGTACTTTTTCAGTTTATTTATACGAAAAGCTCAAGAAAAAAGAATTTCGCGCTAAAAGAGAATTAGAAATAGCCCAAGAACAGTCAGAACGGCTATTATTAAATATTTTACCTGCGGTAATTGCTAAACAATTAAAACATCAACCTACAACTATTGCCGACAGTTTTCATGCAGTGACA
This sequence comes from Dolichospermum sp. OTE_75_concoct_329_sub, assembly GCA_031376645.1. Lineage (GTDB taxonomy): Bacteria > Cyanobacteriota > Cyanobacteriia > Cyanobacteriales > Nostocaceae > Dolichospermum. The sequence continues at coordinate 43,361 of JANMEE010000327.1, forward strand.
GTATTATTTGCCGATATTGTCGGTTTTACAGAATTATCAAGTCAGACATCACCAGCAGAATTAGTAGAATTATTAAATCAAATATTTTGTTTATTTGACGAATTAGCAGAAATTCATAGCATAGAAAAAATTAAGACAATTGGTGATGCTTATATGGCTGTTGCTGGTTTACCTAATTATCGCAGTGATCATGCTTTGGCTATAGCAAATATGGCATTGGATATGCAAAAATCTGTGGTTAAGTTTAATAAACTAAATAACCTATCTTTTCAAATTCGGGTGGGTATTAGTACAGGACCAGTGGTAGCAGGGGTGATTGGGTTAAAGAAATTTGCTTATGATTTGTGGGGTGATACAGTGAATACAGCCAGTAGAATGGAATCCCACGGTATCCCTGATCATATCCAGATTTGTGAAGCTACCTATCACGTGTTAAAAGATAACTATTTGTTAGAAGAACGGGGGTTAATTAAAATTAAAGGTAAGGGAGAAATGATGACTTATTTACTACATGACAGGAAGATGTAATAATATTCCCTACAATCATTTGAGAGGATGTTTTAAAAGCAAAAATATATTTATTACCCATATTCCGCACTTCAATGTGTAGTACAGAAAAGTAACAAATATTTTCCTAATGGGGGCATTAAATAGCGATGGCATAACCACTCATGAATTTCTAGTAAAAATTAGTAATATCTAGCAATGGTTAAATACTCAGAATACCTACGCAAAATTATCAACTCTTATTAGTATCATTTTTATTGGCTTTTAGCCATATATTTGGTAAATTAGCAAAGGTGTTGAGTAAAAAATCTAACAAATATGAAAATTTTCCATCTTCATGGTGACAACATTGTAGAGTGTGAAAGGACAATAGATTTAATCCGTAAAGCTTTAGGAAATGAATTAGCCAATTTTGATGGACCAAATGGAAGCCCTGTATGCCCAACTTACAACATTACTTTTGCAGACGGAACAACTCCCATTGAAATCACCTTATATCCAGGCTTTGGTAAAGACAGATGGAATTATAACATATTAGAACTAATAAGACATCAAGGTGGAACACTCCGCGAAGCAGCAGATGTAATTATTACAGTTGTGGAAAATAACGAAGAAATACCTGTTGCTGCTATCGAATATTGTGGAGCTTTACCAGCGGGTAATCAAGCTTGGCAAAGAAGTGGTAGAGCTTATTCTTTCGGAAAAGCTAAGATTCCTTACCTGTATATTGCTGAATTAGGTGGTTATGAACTTGGAGAAGGTCGAAAAAGAAAAGCACCACGAATGCCTAATCCAGCAGTTCCATTCAGCTATCTATCTTATTCATTGACTAATAATACATTAACGCTGCCTGTTTTTGTTGCTGCGGCAGGTGCAGATGAACAATCTAGGGATGATTTTGCAGATGTTTTTGCTGAACCAGAGCTACTAGCATTTATTAGAGCGATCATATTAGGAGAAAACTATGAAGCTATAGTAGAATTGCTTCGGTTAAAAACTTTAACGTTTGTTAAAACGAAGGCAGAAACTGCTCAAATTGGAAAATCTCTTACCCCAATTCAGTGGGAATTGGCTTATTTGGCTTTAGAAAGAGATCCAATCTTAATAAATTTTCTCGTAGATGAAGGAAGATTAAATTGGTCTAAAACTGCGTATATTACGGCAATTACGCAAACAGCAAAAATATTGATGTATAAAACTTCAGTTATTGCAATTGGTATGACTTCCAGTGAATTACCAATGTGTATTATTCCTAAAGAAAAGCGATTAGAATTCGCTAATATTGTTACTTATCTTTATAATGGTAAAATTCATAACGAATTTCTTTCTTGGTTAAGACGTGAAAGAAACTTAAGTATTTGTTGGGTTAATGGATTTAAACCTAAAGGTGATGATGCAAGACCAGACCGGGGATTACCACCTTTTACCAGAATGTTAGCAGGAGAAAACGAAGATATCCTCACAGTTGTATACGGTCCTGCATCAAATTCAACTTGGCAAGACCTTCATCATAATCCCAAACAATTGCTAAATAATGGTTTATGGGAATCAATATTTGAAATTAGTGATGCTCTACTTATTGATTCTTCTACAGATAAAGTTAATCAACACGGATATCTTCGTACACACTGGAATAAAAGCTCTACGCTAGTAACCCATAAAAAGTCCATTGTAGAACCTAAACCTTTGCAAATAGGTGAAAATGATGTTGATACTGTAATTCATCTTTTACTAGCTCATTATGCTGGTGCTTCAATTTTTGAAGGTATGTGTAATCCTCCCGGAGGTGACTGGAGTGGTATTTCTTTTCAAAGCATAGACAGAACATTAGAATTACGTTGGCTAACCTTACCGCGTGTAAGTCCTATAGGTGCTAAACGCCCGGATCATGTCTTTCAACTATTTATACCAGAGAGCAAACCAATTTTAATATGTATAGAATCTAAGGAAACAGCCGCAAGTGTTGAATCAGGTATTGGTCCTCGTTTAACAGGCTATATTAGTCATCTATTAGATACCACTGCTAGTGTGTCACGACAAACAGCTACAATCCAATGGTCACATACAACTCTATCATTGAATAAAAAAGATTTTTTGATGGCAAGTGCGGTGGCGTTTAAATCAGACAGTAAAGACAAAACTGATAAAGTAAAAGAAAGGGCTTCGGCAGATATTTTAATGTCTTTTACATTTAGTAATGGTGGTGATTTTTGTGAAATTAAGCTTACACCAACGAGCCAAATTGGTAAAAGTATAGCTTCTTTTATAGCTGAAATTCCCCTTGATGGTAAAAATATACAAATAGAAATTGATGCTTAATTATTAAATTAATAATTGAGATATAGAGATTCCTTAACACTTTCTACAGAGCCATTGAGAACATTGTTTACAGCAGAATTACCACTAACAAGAAATTTGTGCTGTTTATATAATGATTTAGGAATTTCATGTACCAAATTTTTAGAACCTCGCCCACCATCAAAAGATAGCGCCCATTTAACTCCTCTACTATTTAATTTCTCTAACTCTGAGAAAAATTTATCAAGATTTAGATCGGTTGTATAACGTTGCTTATTCCCTGCATAAGGAGGATCAAAATATACAAAATCGCCGACTTCAGCTTGTGCTATCGTTGCAGAATAGTCTTGACATACAAAATAAACGCCTTGGATAGAATTTTGCCAAGCTAGTACCGCTTTTGCAAATCTTGCTGGTTCCATTCCCCGTCGGGAGAGATGAAATGAATTGTTGAATTCACCTTTATCATTAAATCTGACAATTCCATTTACACAAGTACGCATGATGAAATTAAGGTCTAATGGATTTTTCTCTCGATTAAAACGTTCACGTACTTTATAAAAATATATAGGTAGCAATTTATTGGTTGGTAGATTATTCATATCCAATGCGTTCAATTCATCATTTAACAATTGCCATTGTGATTGATAATCCTCAATAACTAATGATGGTGAATGTTGAATTAGTTGCCAAAGTTCGACGAGAGGACGATATATGTCTCCTGCAATAGAATCTGGTTTACCCAGTGCATAAAGTAATGCTCCTCCACCAACAAAAGGCTCTATATAACGTTTGAATGGTGGTACTAGTTCTACAATCTTATTAACTTGTGAGCGTTTGCTCCCTGTCCATTTTATTATTGATGGTATAGAGCGAACTTTACGCAACGAAATTTCTCTTTTACTATGATCAATATCAACATTTACAAGTGTCTTCATCTATAAATTTAACCCTAATTGAGAATCTATATCTATTTGTTTTACACGCAGATTAGCAAGTTGTACAAATGATTCCTCTAACTCAAAACCAATAAAATTCATACCAAGTTCTTTGGCCGCCACGCAATCAGCACCAGAACCAGCAAAAGGAACTAATAGCAGATCACCTGGACGGGCTGAGATTTGAAGCATACGCCTTAATAATCTTATTGGCTTTTGGGTAGGGTGTTTTCCCAACGCTAGTTCTTCAGGCTTTTTGTTATTAGGAATATCCCAAACAGTTCTCATTTGGACACCACCTTTTTTGAGGTTATCTTCTGGAGATTCCATCGCTTTTGACATTTCATAATCAAAATAGTATTTTCTCTTTTTTTTTCCACCTGTATGCGCCCATAATATTGTCTCATGACTGGCTGTAAGACGACGACCTGAAAGATTAGGGAAACTGTTTCTTTTGTACCATACAACTTCATTAATAATCTCAATTTCTAGCATCTGTAAAGCAAAATTAATGATGCCAATATTATGATAAGTTCCATGTATCCAAAGAGATCCTGTAGGACGAACAACTCTCTTTAACTGAGATAACCAAGCTAAAGAGAAAGAGAAATAATCAGTAAGAGGCATATTATCCCAATCTGCCATTACCTTCGACCAATCACCACCCATACCAGGTAAAGCAACTGAGTTATCCCATTTCCATTTGTTGCCTTTACTAGCATTATAAGGTGGATCGGCAATAGCAATATCAACGCTTTGATCAGGAAGTTTTTGCATGGCTTCTATGCAATCAATACAATGAATTTTGTTCAATGTAAATGAACATAGATCGTCTGGGTATTTAATATCATTATTATCATTAGTTGCTTTTATTTTATTAGAAGATTTCTTCTTTTCAGGGATTGAAATTATCTCATTGTCATCAAATAATGGCAATTGCTTACTCATTGAAAAGGTTGAGAAATTCTGATCTGAATCAATTCTAGATGACATTATTATCCTCCTCCTTATGGTTAGCAATAGCTTTTTCATTTGCTATGCGATTCTTAACAACTGTTGAAATAAAACTTTTTTCAGCAAGCCATGATATCACTATTCCCCGAACAATTTCCGCATCACTTTCACCCAATTCACCCTTAAATTTTTCGATTAGATCAATTTGTCTATCGGAAAAAGAAACCTGTATTTTTTTTGACATTTACCTTTTTTGTAGAATCTATTTAGATTGTAAACAGATTCTTTTAAGATGTCAAGAGGGAATTTTCCTCTACAGGAGTATTGGCTACGCCCACAGAATGTATAGCGGTTAAGCCATGAAACCCTTGCAAATCTAGGTTTTTTGCAATTTTGTCAAACTTCAAATTTCATTAGTCACGAGTATATAGCTACAATGATAATTGTTGTGATGTTCCCTATTAGCTAAAGTGTCAGACTCTTTACCATTACGCGATCATTATCTTGCTTTGATTGATGACATTATCGAAACCACTCTCAAGGGTAAGATTAGCTCTGTAGAGCAGGTTTATCAAATGTTACTCAAAGGTATCACTTCCGGTACAGGGGAGGTGTTTGAATTAGTTTTGAGCGATCGCTTGAATACTATACAATCTCAAGTAGACTCCGAAACCGATGAACTCAGAAAAGCCAAAGCTACCCGGAGTTTACGCGCTGCTAAAACGATTCAAACTCAATGGCAACGCTGGCAAGAACAAAATAAAGCCACTGAAGCGATTTCCTTATCTATGCGGGAAATTACCACAGCTACCGCAGATGAAAGATTAACAGCTTTATTACGAGCTACAGATCCCAATCAAAAGTATCCCTTAAATTTATCCCAGCTTCAACAGTTAGCTCAATCTTTACAAAAATTTACCAGCGCTAATGAAGATTTTGGGCAAATTGCTGACGGTATTACTCGTGGTATAGCTTCTTGGCAAAGAATTCAAGCAAATTTACTGAATTGGATGTATGAACGCAAAAATTCTTTAGGATTTGGTGGTGTACCAGGAGAAAATAGTCCCTGGGCAAGTTGGGCTAAAGTAGTTAATAGTGAAGTTCCCCAAGCCTTTTTTCATACCCTAGCAGTAGAACAATCAGCGTTAGAATTTGCCGAAAAACAACAGACAATTAGTTTAAGTAATTGGGTAGAATTAACAATAATTTTACAGCTTTTACAAAGGGGTTTAATCAATTGGTTTGACCAACAAGCTTATGATATTCAAGCAGGCCCCAAATTATCTATTTCCACATTTTTAACATTTGCAGTCATTTGGAGTCAATTAGCCAGCGGTTTTCAAAATCAAGCTTTAATATATAGTAACGGTGCATCGCAAATCATGCTGCAAATTTTGCGAACCTTTGCCCAACGTCCTTATTTTCCTCTTTATGGGGGGATTTTCGCCTCATTTTCTGGTAGTTATTTACGAGATGCTTTGGATTATTTAGATGCCCCCTTACGTTCCGCTGAAGGTACTCAGGAAAAAGCCCGGATTTTAACATTATTGGGTTATTCTCAAAGAGGTTTGGGGAGATATGATCGCTCCCTCGATTTTCATCAACAAGCCATAGAAATAGCTAGAAAAGCCGGAGATAAAACCTGTGAAATTGCTAATCTTAATCATCTTAGCCGAACTTATGTACAACAACAAAATTATGCTGAAGCAATTAATTATAGTCAACGGGCATTAATTTTTAGTAGACAAACAGGGGACAAAACTGGAGAAGCTAACGCTTTGGTAAATCTAGGTTATAGCGAAGTTATGCAAGCAAAGCAAACAGAGATTAGTGAACCTGAAGTTTATGAATCAGCGATTAACTATCTGGAACAGGGGTTAAAATTAGCAGAAAAATTAAGTGATTTACAAAGTCAAGCTTTATGTTTTAGTAGTTTAGGTATTGCTTATTTAGTTACCACACAATACACCACAGCAATTAAATATTTAGAAAATGCCTTTAGAACTGCTCAAGTTTCTGGTGATTTGTATTTACAAGGCAGAAATTTAGCATATTTAGCTGAAGCTAATTATCAGATTGCTAATTATGAAAAAGCAGTTTACACTGGTAGTTTAGGAATGTATCTTTTAGAGCAAATTGCTGCTGATGAATGGCGACAACCTGCTGGTTTATTGACAATTATTAGGGGACAAATGGGTATAGATAAATTTCAATTATTACTGCAACAAAATCGCCCAAAAATGATTGCTGTTATTGGTGTTGATGGCTATGATCACATTCCTAAATTGTTAGTGAAATATCAAGAAGATATGTAATTGCAAATTTAGATTTTAATCAGTTTAGTGCGAATAAAATCATAGGTTGGGTAAAACGAATTGTGCCATGTACACAACCTATTGTGTTGACTTTGTAGGAAAATCGCTCAATAAAGTTCATACAAATTCTGTATCGTCATTCAATGTTGAAAATACGATTTTTCTTTTTGAGAGCATAGACTGACCAAAAACTTGAGATGTCCAATTTTTAAGATCAATATGGCGTTTGAACCTAATATCAGTTATTTGGGGTTGTTTTATTGTAAATAAGTGAGATATTTATCGCAAGTGGGGGATGTGTTGAATGTTTTGGGGATGATGGGGTAGATTATTTACCATTGATCATGGCCACTCTTACCGAAAGCGATCACAGCGCCGACCGTAGGTATTGTATAATCCTTCTCTTCCTGAACTTTTGATTGTCATTATTGATATAGCAACTTACGCAAGCATTTGTTTACCAATGACTAAACACCGATTTGAAAGAGCATTAGAACAGCTAACACCAAGACGTAGAGAGGTGTTAGACCTTTTTTTAGCTGGTGAAAGTGATAATGCGATCGCTAAATCTTTAACAATCGCTGAAACTACCGTAAGACAACATATTAGACAGATTTGTCAAGACTTCGGCTTAAAAAATGGTTTTGATGATGATCGAACTTCACCACGATCCAATTTTCGTGCTGACAGCATGATTTTCCTGCCTCAAGCATCCAGTTATCAAGATAACAAAGATATTCTCAAGTTAAAAAACACAGATAATAAAAATATTTCGGCAATTTATTTACCAAATCATCAAGCTAAATATACCATTCTTTATGCTCATGGTAATGCTGAAGATTTGGGATATATTAAACCACATTTAGCAAAAATCCGAGATTTGGGTTTTAGTGTCTTTGCTTATGATTATCGCGGTTATGGTACAAGTGAAGGAACTCCGACAGAAAAAGCTGCTTACCAAGATATTGAGACTGCTTACAATTATTTAACTCAAACTTTAAAAATTACTCCCCAACAAATTATAGTATTTGGGCGTTCTGTTGGTGGTGGTTCAGCAGTAGATTTAGCATCTAAAAAACCTGTAGCTGGGTTAATAGTTGAAAGTAGCTTTACTTCTATTTTTCGGGTAGTTGTTCCTGTGCCACTTTTACCCTTTGATAAATTTACTAATCTCGACAAAATCAAAAAAGTAACCTGTCCAGTTTTGATCATTCATGGTAAAAATGATGAAATTATTCCTTTTACTCATGGAGAAAAATTATTCGCTGCTTTATCATCTCCCAAACTTTCTTTTTGGGTAGAAAAAGCCAGTCATAATGATTTATCTTCAGTTGCGGGAGAAACGTATTGGAAAATGTTAAAAAAGTTTGCTGATTTAGTAGACAAAAATCACTAAAATTCAGAATTCAGATCCCCGACTTCTCCAAGAAGTCGGGGATCTAAAAATCTAACTAAGTATTCTAGTAACTACAAACCGGATATCCATGTACCGTGAAATCCATAAGGTACACGTTGAGGAATCATTACCCGCGCTACAGGTTGACTGGTGATATCTTGAGCATTAATAACTACGAGTTCTGATGTTTGGGAACTTTCATCATAAACAAAAGTTACCAGCCATCCTTCATCTTCAGCAGTGGAATTAAGACATGGTGCAAATACTGCTTCTCCACCATAACGATGCTTACCAAATTCATGGGTTTGAGATTTACCATTAGCAAAATCGTATTTTATGACACCATCAAACAAAGGATTTTGACTATGTGCCATTTTTCCCACATAGCCATATTGGGTTTTTCTTCCTAACAGATTTTCGTTGACACGGGGAAATTCTCCCGGTACATCATCTAGTTGTTCTTCTCTAACTGCACCTGTACTGAGGTTAAACCGCCAACGGTGTAAAAAAGGAGTTTCTTCCAAGGGATTTTCAGCCATAAGGATACTAGTAGAATTCATCCGACAAGCAATAAGCACCACTTCGTCTCCGGCTTCGTAAGCGTTGAGGGTGTGGAAGACGTAGCAAGGGGGACATTCAAACCAGCGAATCTGGCTGTTGTCACCATGACGAGGCATTATACCAAACCGACTGGGGCGATGGCTTTGCCCGCCGCAGGCATCGCTCTCAAACATCAACATTGGTTCTCCCCGCTGCATTCGTTCCATACTAAATGTCAGAGGTAAATCCATGAAAATGGTATAATTTTCCGTAATGGCGAAATCGTGCATCATCACCGCCACTGGTATCTCCACTGGTACTGTTTGTAATAACTCACCTTGGGCAGAAACTACGCCATATTGTAGATAAGGTGGTCGAAAACCGTAACCAAAAAACATCATTTCCCCTGTAACAGGATCTACCTTGGGATGGGCGGTAAAAGCAGAAACTAGTTTATCATTGTAAGTATATTCCCCAATAGTTGCCAAATCAGGAATATTGATGTGATGGGGCGCACCTCCTTCCCATAATGATAAAAGTTGTCCATTGTGCCACACGAGGGCTGTATTAGCGGTATTTTTCCCAGGTCCGTGAGGATTATCCATTTGGGGTGGTTCTAAAAGTCCACTCCACACAGCTTTACCCGCTTCATGTTCAATATTCCAGCCCCTAGTTCTCACATAGCGATTCTGATAAGTGGCTTTACCGTTATTAATTTGGACACCATGTAACATTCCATCGCCATCAAACCAGTGATATTGACCAATAGGACTCCATTGGGGGTTAGGTCCATTACGGACAAACATCCCTGATAAATCTGGAGGTAATTCTCCAATTACTTCTAAGGTATCAGAGCTGATTTCTGTGTTTATGGGGGCAAAGTTACCCGCTAAATAAGGATTTACTGCTGTTGATGCTATGGTCATAATTCAGTGAGCTAGATAAAGACACTGTACTTAATATAATTATGGTTTGCTATTTGTGCTAGAAAAAACAGCCTTCTTCCTTCTTCCTTCTTCCTTCTTCCTTCGTGTCCTTCGCTCCTTCGTGGTTCATTTAATCCATATTCTCCTAGTGTGAAGGGAGTAGTTTCACTCAGCAACGCCAAATTTTGCTATCGTTTCCATAAATATGTAATAATTAATGTATCTTTAATTTAAAAGAGATTTTCCATCAAAATCAAAATAATCTATTAATCATAACTGTAAACAATGCAAGTAGAATCACAAGTATCTAATATTGATAATAATAATATTTTTACTGATTTCGGTGGGGTAATGATTCCCCATGCGCCTGCTGGATTTAAATCAGGTTTTATCGGCATTATCGGCCGGACTAATGTGGGTAAATCCACCTTAATGAATGAACTTATTGGGCAAAAAATATCCATTACTTCCCCAGTATCCCAAACCACTCGAAATCGGTTAAAGGGAATTTTAACTACAGAAACAGCCCAATTAATTTTTGTAGATACACCGGGTATTCATAAACCCCATCATCAGTTAGGAGAAGTGCTGGTAAAAAATGCCAAAATTGCTATTGATTCAGTAGATGTGATACTATTTGTAGTTGATGGTACAGTAGCTTGTGGTCCAGGCGATCGCTATGTTGCCGAATTACTAATACATAGTCAAACACCTGTAATTTTGGGGATTAACAAAATTGATGAACAACCAGAAGATTTTCACAGAATAGATGAAAGTTACATCCAATTAGCTAATACATATAACTGGCAAAGTGTGAAATTTTCTGCTAAAACCGGAGCGGAACTATGGCAATTAGAAGAGATATTAATTGATCATCTCGAACCCGGACCATTTTATTATCCACCAGACTTAATTACAGACCAACCAGAACGGTTTATTATGGGTGAATTAATTCGAGAACAGATATTATTATCAACTCGTCAAGAAGTTCCCCATTCTGTCGCCATAGCCATTGATTTAGTCGAAGAAACCCCAAAAATTACCCGTGTTCTTGCTACCATCCATGTCGAGAGAGATTCTCAAAAAGGAATCCTCATTGGTAAAGGGGGGGCAATGCTCAAAGCAGTCGGTAGTGCAGCAAGAGAACAAATTCAAAAACTTATTGCTGGGAAAGTTTATCTAGAATTATTTGTCAAAGTCCAACCCAAATGGCGACATTCACGGGTGCGGTTAGCAGAACTAGGTTATCGTGTCGAAGAATAATAGATTTGTCAACAGGTAGGGGCGCAGGGCCTGCGCCCAATTATCCTAACCTGCGCCCAATTATCCTAACCTGCGCCCAATTATCCTAACCTGCGCCCAGTCAGATAAATAAACCACCATTTCCCTGCTCTATTGTAAGTTCAAAAATTTATTCAAAGCTACTACCATACTCGGTGGCCAACGGCGGATATTTGTTACCCAATTCATATCTTTATAACGGGTATCTAGTCCATAAGCTGCTACCCAATTACTTTCCGCTTCACCGATGTTTCCTGTTACCCAATAAGCGGCTGTTAAAGCGGCTCGCATATCGGCAAACTGGGGATATTTACGGACTATATTCCGCATTTCGCGGATAGCTTTATCTGTTTGACTAGTTTCATATAAAGCCAGGGCATAATTAGCTCTAGCAAAGGCAAAAGTCGGAGCAATTTCTGTGGCTTTTTGGTAGTCTAAAATGGCTTCTGTCCATTTTCCTAAACCTGCTTTGGCGTTACCACGATTATTATAAGCCATTTCATCTTTGGGATCTAATTCTAATACATGATTATAATCAGCGATCGCTTCTTCCCATCTTCCCAAACCCTCTAATGCAGTCCCCCGATTCAAAAAAGGATCTGTAACATTGGGAGCAAGTTCTACAGCTTGGTTATAATCTGTCAATGCTGCTGCTAACTTATTCTGACTGACACGAGAATTACCACGATTACTCCATGCTCCGGCATTAGTGGGGAATTTTTCAATAATTTCTGTCCAATAAGCCTCCGCCGTGACAAAATCACCTTGATTTGTAGCTGCAAAGGCTTTAGTCGCTAATTCGTCCCCTGCTTGTAACTCTTGGGTAGTAATAGGTTGAGATTCTGCCATAACTGGTGCATTCCAGCCAAAAACCAGCAACAGACTCAGGAAAATACTAATTAGTTTCATTATCTAACTTTGACGTGACATACAACAAAATTAATGATATAGCAGATAACAGGGAAGAAAGAAGATTCCCAAATTTCTGCACTCATTGGTCAATTAGTCAAAGATTGAGTTAAAATAAGGGGTCGCAAACTAAGTAAGTAAAACCCGGATATTCCCCGGAGGTGTAATTGACCAAGTTCATTTTGAAAATTCTCTGGTTAGACGAAAACGTCGCCCTCGCAGTTGACCAAGTTGTTGGTAAAGGTTCTAGTCCCTTAACCAAATACTTTTTTTGGCCCAGAAATGATGCCTGGGAAGAGCTAAAAAAAGAGTTAGAATCCAAACACTGGATTACAGATGTTGATCGGGTGGAGTTGCTCAACAAAGCCACAGAAGTGATTAACTACTGGCAAGAAGAAGGCAGAAAACGCCCCATGGCAGAAGCGCAGTTGAAATTTCCAGAAATCGCCTTCACAGGTAGCGCCTGATTATTTTAAGTTGGTAAGCTAAAAAACATCTAATTTGCATAATCGAATTAAACATAACTCTTGTGGGGTGGGCATCTTGCCCGTCCAGCTTATGCAACTTAAAGACTGATTAGCTTAATGGGTAATTGATCGTTGAGAATTGATAATTGATAATTGACTATTATTAATTCTCAATTCTCATCTACGCCACAATTTGATTGTCTTGTCCTTACTACCACTGGCAATCAATCCTACATCATGGCTCATAGCAACGCTAGATACTGAGTCTGTATGACCTACAAGACTAGCAATTTCTTTTTTTGTGCTAATTTGCCAAATTTTTACCGTTTTATCCCAACTGCCACTAATCAGCATTTCTCCATCGGTACTAAAAGCCACAGCTACCACTGACCAGGAATGACCTGAAAGTGTGCTAATTATCTCACCAGTGTTAACATCCCATAACTTGATGGTATTATCACCGCTACCAGTGGCTAAAATTTGACCATTAGGACTAAAAGCAACTGTCAAAACTGCCCAAGTATGACCTAAAAGGGTTGTTAATAAGTTAAATTTTCCCTCTGCTAATTTCCAGATGCGAACCGTGCGATCATAACTAGCACTAGCTAAAATTTGACCATTAGGACTAAAAGCAACAGCATTTACTTGTAATTTATGTCCGGTTAAAGTATCCAGTGCTAAACCTGTATTTATATCCCAGATTTTAATAGTTTTATCCCAACTTCCACTAGCTAAAATTTGTCCCTGGGGATGAAATGCGAGGGATTTAACAGCGTGGGCGTGTCCAGAGAAAGTATGAATTTTGGCTAATGTCTTTACATTCCACAAATTGATAGTTTGATCATCACTCGCTGTAGCTAAAATTGTATCATTATCATTAAAAATGACTGCTGTGATAGCTTGAGTATGTCCGATAAAATTGGCTATTAACTGCTGATTGCTTAAATCCCATAATTTAATCCTTTTATTATCTTCACCACTAGCTAATATTTTACTATCATGGCTTAATGCCACAGTATTAATAGAACTATGAATTTGATTTTCGAGAGTATAGGAAAGTTGCCAAGAATGATTTTTATTTGGGGATAATAAAGGTAAATAATTATCCTTAATTCCTAAAGTATAGATAAGTTGTTCTGCTGATTGCCAGCGCTCTTTTAAATTAGATTTTATCAGTTTATCAAGGGTTTGCCCCAGATATTCACTAATTTTATCGGTAAGATAATCTCGCCATACCCAACTATTATTAGTAATATCAAATAATTCAAAAGGTGGTACGTGAGTTAATAGATAAATACAAGTTACACCTAAACTATATAAATCACTGGCAAAGACTGGTTTACCTTGTGCTTGTTCTGGGGAAATATATTCTGGACTACCAACTAGATCATCTGTTGATTGATTTGCACTAACAATTTTCATTCCCGTAAAATCAACCAAGATCAGATTATCTAACAAATCTTGATTTTGATTTAGAGAACGCAAAATAATATTTTTTGGTTGAATATTTCGATGAATAATTTGATGATCATGAATAAATCTAATTACTGGTAATAAACTTTTTAAAACTTGCCAAATCTGAGTTTCATTAAAAATACCTTGCTTTGCTAATAAAGTATCTAAATTATCACCATCAATCAATTCTTGAACTAAATAGGAAGATTTATCTTCTGTAAAATATGTAATCAAGGTAGGAATTTGGGGATGTTTACCTAATTCCGTTAATTGCTGTACCTGATATTGAAAATATTCTAGTGTTTGATGTTGAGATGAAAATCTCTGAATAACACAAGGAATTGGCGGAAATTGACCTTCATCTACAGCGAGAAAACTTTGGTAAAATTCCCCTTCATCAATTTGCTTGATTAAACGGTAAGTTTCTTTAATTAACACAACTTATGTTTTAGATTCCTCTTGACATCTCTGCGTGAAAAAAAATAGTTACCAATCAACTATAGCAATCCTAAACAATTCCTGAAAATAGGTATTGTAGGGTGGGCAATGCCCACCGAAACCAGTTTTATATCATGACTAATATCTTTTGTCAAGTCGTAATTTCTCTGGCTTTACAAAAATTAAGATTTTCATTACATTACTTTACAGAGAACATTAAGTTAATCATGAACATTTTTAGCTTAATTCTTGATAGCGATTAATTAACAAATTATCTGGGAGATTCCGATTGTGGCTTTAACTATCCAGTCTGCTCAAACTATTTTTTCTAATACTCAAGTTCCTAGTCCTATCCCCGCAACTATAGCATTATTCGATCAACTTAACGCCGATGATCAACTAGCTTATCTTTGGTATGCTTATACGGAAATGGGCAAAACCATTACTCCAGCAGCACCTGGAGTAGCACGATTGCAACTAGCAGAGAGTTTGCTGACCCAAATTAAGCAAATGTCTCGTGAAGATCAGACAAAAGTTATGCGGGATTTGGCTAACCGTGCTGATACTCCTATTAGCCGCTCCTATGGTTTCTTTAGCGTCAATACCAAACTAGCTTTCTGGTACGAGTTAGGAGAATTGATGAAACAGGGAATCATCACTCCCATTCCCGTTGGTTATCAAATGTCTCCTGGTGTAAAGTTTGTCTTAGAAGCCACACAAAAACTTGATCAGGGTCAGCAAATTACCGTATTACGGAATACCGTAGTAGATATGGGATTTGATACTTCTGAGCTTGGACCTAGTGCTTACCCCAAAGCAAGTACAGAACCTGCTTTCCAACGGACAACCCCAGTTATTTCTTCTGTTAAAATTGACGGAATTACAGAACCCGCTGTGTTAGGCTACATTGAAGCCATGAATGCAGATAAATTTGAAGATGCGATCGCACTATTCACTCCCGACGGTGCGCTACAACCACCATTCCAAAAGCCAATTATGGGCCGGGAAGCGATCGCTAAATATATGCGCGAAGAAGCACAAGGACTAAACATGATGCCACAACAAGGTATCTGCGAAGTTCAACCAGACGGTTCAAAGCAACTGAAAATCACCGGAGTAGTGCAAACTCCTTGGTTTGGTGTGACAGTCGGTATGAATATTTCTTGGCGGTTTTTAATCAATCCCGAAGGACAAATCTTCTTCGTAGCGATTGATATGCTGGCCTCTCCTCAAGAACTCATGAATCTGCGTCGAGTTTAATAGAC
This sequence comes from Dolichospermum sp. OTE_75_concoct_329_sub, assembly GCA_031376645.1. Lineage (GTDB taxonomy): Bacteria > Cyanobacteriota > Cyanobacteriia > Cyanobacteriales > Nostocaceae > Dolichospermum. The sequence goes on from JANMEE010000327.1 coordinate 59,050, forward strand.
ATTTGGTGAAAATGAATGTAGAGACGTTCCATGGAACGTCTCTACATGGATTTCAGGTTACAGATATTTAATTTTCACTCCTATGTTTAATCAAATTCAAATTAAGAGGCTGTCAGGAATTAAGGTTGCAAAAAAACTCGCAATAATAGAGTAAAAGCTATTGACACCGACCGGAAAATTTGTTATGATAAAATCGACGAGGAAGAACTATCTCTATCGCATAAGCGTGGCTAATCAAATATCAAGCTAAGTCAGCAAATAATGAAAACAGCTATTGAGATCAACAAACTATATGAGTCTAATTACTCACAATGGCTAGAGGAGACAATTAAAAGTCTTAAATCTCGTCAATTAGGAGATATTGACTATGATAACTTAATAGAAGAATTAGAAGAATTGGCGAAAACCGAAAAAAGACGAGTCAGAAGTTTATTAGAACAGATTATTAGACACTTACTGCTTTATCAAAATTGGTATATAGAAAAGCCCAGAAATGATAACCATTGGGCAGCGGAAATTATTAGTTTTCGTAATCAAATTAATGAAGAATTAACCACTAACTTACGCAATCATTTAGCAGAAAATATCAATCTCATTTACAGCAATGCATTAGATTATGTTAAAACCAAAACCGAACTAACCAACTTGCCAAAAATCTGTCCTTACACCTTAGATCAGATTTTAGATAAAAACTGGTTGCCTTCATCCTAAAATCTTACCTTTGCGCCTTTGCGTGAGGTAAACTTAATTCTGCCCCAAACTCGTAGACTGTTCATAAACCTTCTTCAAAGTATTCACATCTCTCACAGAAATAAACGGTGGTTTACGAACTTGGGAAAAATACATAGTATCAGTTTCTAGAAGACTATGCCCCCAAATGCCCAAAGCATGGCCAAGTTCATGACGTGCTGCCGATAATACATAATCACCAATTTGAGTAGGACTCAATAAAATAGTAAAACGGTGAGATAAAATATTATTTTCATTATATAAATCATAAGTAGTTAAAGCCGAACGCGCCCGCAGTATTTTACCATTGGGTTCACGTTGCAAAGGTGGCGCTTTGCGGAAAATTGTAATATCGGCAATAGCGGATTTTTCTACTACCTGTAAAGGTAAATAAATACTCCATTCTTGAACTGCTTTTAAAACACTATTAACCCATGCTTGTGATTGCTTTTCATTAATATTTGTTGGTGTTTCTATCTTCACTTTCACCGGAAAGCTTGACCAAATTAAATAACCAACTTTCGTAGGTTTAATTTGATCAAAATAATCACCACTATTTGTTTTATCTTGCCACTGTGCCAGAGTTGGTGGTAAAGGATGAGGTTTTTGGAGAATAGGTAAAGAAGTTAATAATTGAACGTTTCTTTCCTGTTCCCCAACAATAGCATTAACTGGAAAGTTAGTGAAAACAACCAGCAGTCCTGTACTTATTACTAAAGTCAGAACTGCTATTAATCGTTGATTTTGGGTAATTTTTCCCATGTTTCAGTTTCAATTATTTGGGCAACCAATTAGCACTTAAAACTACAGTTAAACCCATAAAAACCACTACTAATGCCCAAGTAACTCGATTTAAAGTATTTTCGGCACTTTTGGTACTACTAAATAATTGTGCTTGTCCACCGATAGCACCAATGCCATCACCTTTAGGACTATGTAGTAAAACGAGGATAATCAAACCTAGAGCGGAAAATGCCCAAATGCCTTGGATGATGTTACTAATTGCCATATTTAGAAATGTTGTTGATAAGAAGTCATTAATACTGTAAGGGTTTAGCATTGCTAAACCCCTACCATTTTACGATTTTACAAACCTATTTGTACAGGAGTACGATTGAGTTGTAAATCATATTCTGCGGCTTTAAGTAATGATTGCCCAGTCATTTCTTGGGGTTGGGAAATTTGTAGTATATCCAGAATTGTGGGGGCAATATCGGCTAATTTGCCATCATTTCTTAATTCCACATTTGTTCCATATCCAGGTATTTTGGCTTTTTCACCTTCTACCAGAATTAAAGGAACTGGGTTAGTAGTATGCGCTGTCCAAGGATGACCGCCTTCATCTAGCATATACTCAGCATTGCCATGATCAGCAGTAATAATTGCTGTACCGCCAGCTTTACCAATAGTATCAATGAGACGACCTAAACAGCGATCTACAGCTTCAACGGCGATGACTGTCGCTGGAATTTGTCCTGTATGACCTACCATGTCTGGGTTAGCATAGTTCATCACAACCAGGGAGTAGATGCCCTTTCTAATGGCAGCGATCGCCACATCTGTTACAGCTTGTGCTGACATCGCTGGAGCTTGATCATAAGTCGCTACCATTGGACTACTGACTAATTCCCGGTCTTCTCCCTCACAAGGGTCTTCTAGTCCCCCATTAAAGAAGTAGGTGACATGAGCATATTTTTCGGTTTCCGCAGTTCTAAACTGTTTTAAACCGCGATTAGCGATAACTTCACCCAGAATATTGCTCAGATTTTGAGGTGCAAAAGCCACAGAAACTGGCAATTCTGGATCATACTGGGTAAAAGTTACAAAAGAAAGCGGCAGAACTGGCTGTCTTTCAAAACCTTTAAAAGTTTTACTGACAAAAGCCTGAGTTAATTCTCTCGCACGGTCGGGACGGAAGTTAAAAAATATCACTCCATCTCCTGATTCTACCGCACCAGGTTGAAGACGGACAGGGAGAACAAACTCGTCAGTAATACCTTCAGCATAAGCTGCTTGCAATACCTCTACAGCGGTAAGTCCATTGCCAGCATTATCTGTTGTCATCACATCATAAGCACGTTGAACTCTATCCCAACGGTTATCACGATCCATTGCATAATAGCGACCGCTGATGGTAGTGATCTCACCAATGCCAGCTTTATCTATGTAGTCTTCCAATTGCTGGATGACGTTGATAGCATCGGTCGGTTTGGTGTCACGGCCATCAGTAATGGCGTGGATACAAACTTGTGAAAGTTGCTGTTCCCTTGCTAAGTCAAGTAGTCCAAATAGATGGGTAATATGGGAATGTACCCCCCCATCAGAACAAAGCCCCACTAGATGTAACTTGCCATTAGCAGAACGCACTTCTTGGCAAATTTTGACAAGGGCTGGGTTTGCGGCTAAAGAACCGTCTTCGACAGCATCTGAGATCCGTACCAGTTCTTGGGGTACGACTCGACCAGCGCCAATGTTCAAATGACCAACTTCCGAGTTGCCCATTTGTCCTTCTGGCAACCCTACGGCTTTTCCTGATGTGCGAATGAGGGCGTGGGGATAGGCTGCCCATAAACTGTCCATGATTGGCGTTTTGGCAGCGGTAATTGCGTTTCCTCGCGTTTCCTCACAGTAGCCCCATCCATCTAGAATGACTAGCACCACAGGAGCAACAGGTGCTTTGGTCATAGTAAAATTGCCCTTTACTGTTTGTAATACTTGAATGATACCATTGCTAACCAACTCTGGAGGTTAATTTAACAGGGAAAAAATCTTAAATCCCAAATTTTGTTAACCTACTTACACTAAATATTTTAGGCGATGCCTGCGGAATGTCATTTAATTTTTATACTTCTAGCGATCGCTTGGGGTTCTCTCAGAGTCCTCAATGGACTGTGTTAATCTTTACAGAAAGGGTGCTGAAATCAAGCTCTTGACTTCAGTGCCTGTTTTGCAATAGCACTAACCCAGTCTTGTGAATCATTACTTAACCGCTCCAAAATTGAAATCGGTGTATTGACATTTCTGGCAACTTTTGCGCGAAGATCGGCGGGGTGATGAACTGCGAATTGTTCTAGCAAATGGATAGGAGTATTTGGATGAGCAGCAATAGCGTATAGACCACTAATCTTCTCTAGATAATGCGACTGCTTGATTTTTAGATAAAGCTTCTCCAGTCCATCTGAAGGTGTATTGGGGTTTTCAGCGAGCTTTATGAAAAGCTCAATGCTTCCGTGAGGCGAGGCTTGATCGTTGATAATTGCAAGCAGTATAGTGGGTGGTGTTTTCAAAGAGGATGCGATCTCCACCAATACATGATGTTCATTCTTCATCTGCGACAGAGTTTCTAACACTTTTGGAGTAATGTCAGAACTTCTCGCCAATTGAACTGCACGTCGTTTAAGCATGATTTCATTTGATGATGAGAGTCCTTGAATTTTCTTAACCAAGAACTCTGCAAAAAACTCTAGAACTGTAGAGGTTGCATTGGGATTGCTTGCGGCTTTGAAGGATACATATTCATCTGTATCCTGCGCGAGTTTTTCTAAAACCTTTGCAGGGGTTGAGGGATGAGCAGCAACCAATAGCCGGACAGAGGCTCGTCTATCGCTGGCTAACTGCTCTAGCAAGTCGATGGATGTTCCAGGTTTTCCATCGATAAAATTGATGATGGCGATCGCCGTTTCTGAAACATTTGGATTGTTCTTGACCAGATCACGAACTTCTTTTTCATCTTCTCCCGCTAGTTTTTCCAATATTGCGCTTGGTGCTTGAGGATTTCGAGCAATTGCTTCATGCATCGAAAAATTTTCCCAATTTGCAAACTTATTTAGCAGGGATAAGGGTGTTTTGGGGTTCTGAGCGATCGCCATTTCGACATAGCTGCTTCCACGCTCGGCTAGTTGAAGCAATAACGATTCAGAAGTGTTCGGATTGTGAGCGATCGCGGTAAAGAGGCGATCGAAATCACATTCAGTAGCATACTCTGGATCGCGATAAAGAGGTGGGTTTTCTACAAGTTCTTCCAGAATGTGAAAAGGTGTCTTTGGATTTCCAGCCACAGCACAAAGAATTTCCTCATCCTCGATTTTAGATAAATGAGCGATCATGTCTTCACTGGTTGTTGTGCTACGTGCTAAAGAAAGCCTAACAAAATGGCTTTCAGGATTTTCCAGCAGCAAAAGATTAAAAACTGGGTTCGCAGTAATTGCGTCTGGAAACTCTTTACCTAATTTGAGCAGCACTTTCGTGGGCGTATTCGGATTTTTAGCTACAGCCTCACGAACTTCTGGCTGAGGATGTGAAGATAGCTGTTCAAGTACCACAACCGAGGTATCGTCAGCGGAAGCTAATGCAAAATCGTTGTTATCAAGCATAATAAAGATTTGCCTAAAAACACATTTTTAATAATTGCCTATTATAGCACCAAGTGCTATACTTTAGTTAGAGAAAACTAATATGAATTAATAGAGGTAATCTGTATTGAAGAAGAAGAAGTCAGCAATTCTTGAGGCTGTTCACGAAACTGCTATAGGACTATACAAGGCTGGTATAATGAGTCAAGTTACGTTACACGAATTTGATAGCTTGTGTTTACCTCCAATTGAACCGCTAGAACCTCAACAAATTAAGCAACTTCGTGAATCATTCAATGTAAGTCAATCTGTATTTGCTGCTATTTTAAACATCAGTTCATCAACTGTTCAAAAATGGGAAATTGGGCAAAAACGACCTACAGGTGCGGCTCTTAAATTACTGCATTTAGTCCGTGAAAAAGGGTTGGAAAGTTTAATTTATTAATCTAAACTGATTGCCAAATAAGTAAGGAATTGCGGTTTATAACCACGAGAATAATCTTTATTTAATCAGCAAGAAACATAATAATGGTAAAATCAGCCTAAAACTAATCACAGTTAATGAATTTATTACTCAGTATGGTGACAGCGATCGCTAAATATATGCGCGAAGAAGCACAAAGACTCAACATGATGCCATAACAAGGTATCTGCGAAGTTCAACCAGATGTTTCTAAGCAACTGAAAATCACAGAAGTAGTGCAAAATCCTTGGTTTGGTGTTACCGTGTCTCAATCACATCAAATTAATCTTGTAAAATAGCGATCGCACAAACAAAGGAAAATCATGGTTCAAACCTTACCCAAGCCAGTAACCTTTGAACAATTTACCCAGTGGTATCCAGATACAGGAATCCGCTACGAACTTCACAACGGGGTAATTGTAGAGATGAATCAACCGTTAGGAGAACATGAATTCATCATTGGAATGTTGAGCCGTAAACTAACAGCAGAAATAATCCGGCTGCTTTTCCCCTACTTCATTGCTAGAAACGTCTTTGTTAAAAACCCATTAGCAGACTCAGCTTATTGCCCTGACATGGCGATTGTGAACCCAGACAACCTAGTCAATGAACCTTTATGGGAGAAACAATCCACACTTACTCAATCTGCCTCCGTTCCCCTTGTCGTTGAAGTTGTTAGTACCAACTGGCAAAACGATTATGCTAATAAAGCCAATGATTATGAAGCGATGGGGATTCCCGAATACTGGATTCTGGATTATTTAGGGTTAGGTGGTAGGAGATTTATTGGTAATCCCAAATTACCAACGTTATCAATTTATTCCCTGATTGATGGCGAATATCAAGTTAGTCAGTTTAGGGGAGATGACTTGATAATTTCCCCAACATTCCCAGAATTAAATTTGACAGCCAAAGAAGTTTTACTAACCAAGTAACTTAGATACCTGCTGCTAAATCCATCAGATAGGTACACTGATTTAGTAGCATCCGCGTCCTATACGGCTTGTGTGGCTACTTGTTTTGCAAATATAGCGATCGCGTTTTCAGAAATAAAGGATATCGCTCATCAAAAATATTGATTAGAAACGAATATGGTTTTAATTAAATTTAGTCCAGAGCTTTAGCTGTATTTCCTAGGAAAATCAAGCTTTTTGGATAGAGGTATTTTTTGATTTTAAGCAAGATTTAGTCAAGGGCAAAAAACTAAAACGCTGAAAGCTAATGGGTGAGGAGGGAATCGAACCCGCCTATAAGACTAAAACCCTTATTATAGCGATATCGCTCGCTCACTCAACTGAACCTTGAAAATTGAATGAGCGAAAAATGAGCGAAAATACAGAAATTGGTGGAACTGGTAATTACAGCGATTTTGAGGACTTGCTTAAAACTTTTAAGCTTGTGTCTAAGCGTTTACCAACTGGTATTGGTTTTAAACGTGAAAATCAAAAATCAGGTACTTACCTTAGATTCCAATTTACGCTAGGCGACAAGCGTGTTACACGTGCCAGTGGTTGTGATTTCACAGAGATAGGTTTTGTCCAAGCACTAGATAAAGCC
>JANMEE010000333.1:0-2061 GCA_031376645.1 Dolichospermum sp. OTE_75_concoct_329_sub
CTATTAGACTGGGAATTCATTCCCAGGGTGTCCATGATTTTACGTGAAGTTGACTCCTATCCCTGTATTCTTTCTTCCCAATCACAAATTAAAAATCATCAATTAATAAACAATGAAATTTATATCAATTTTTTATGGGCTGTTTCTGTTAAGTGTTTTAGGAATATACTGGACTGTTAATTTAGCAAATATAAGATTATGGATACTACTAATAGCCAGTCTTATTTTTTACGCATCTTTACATATTCAATATTTACCATTACTTTTAACACTAACTTTTATCAACTTTCGGATAGGATTAGAAATTGGCAGCAATACTTCACCAGGAAAGCATTCTCAAAACTGGAATTTATCTAACGAAGAATGGCAATTTGCTCAAGGTGACTGGAATCAACGCCGTCTCAAATTATTGGGAATTGGTATAGGTTTTAATATTTTTATTCTTTTAGGATTTAAATACATAAATCATTTCCTAAATTTGGTTTTTAATCAGCAGACAAATTCACCAGAATCATTAATTAAGTTAGTTGCACCTTTAGGAATTTCTTTCTTTACATTTGAATGTATTGCTTATTTAATAGATGTTTATCGTGGCGCTCCTGCTGCTGCTAAATTCATCCAATTTGCCACATATAAATTATTTTTTGTCAAACTAATTTCTGGACCAATTACTCGTTACCATAATTTAGCAATTCAATTTGATAACCTAAAATTTCCCAGCATTGATAGAGTTGCTGAGGGACTGTGGTTAATTGCTAGAGGTGCAGTTAAAAAAGGTATTTTCGCCGATAATTTGGGAATATTTGTAGATTTATGTTTTGGCAACTTACAAAGAGCAGGTAGTACCGATTTATGGTTAGCTACCTTTGCTTACGGCTTACAGTTATATTTAGATTTTAATGGTTATGTAGATATTGCTCGTGGTAGTGCTTTACTGTTTGGTTTAGTTTTACCGGAAAATTTTGATTTTCCTTATTTTAGTACCAGTATCGCTGATTTTTGGCGACGCTGGCATATAACATTAGGTGATTGGTTGCGTAATTATCTTTACTTTCCTTTAGGTGGTTCTCGACGCGGATTAATGCGTACCTGCGGAAATTTATTGATAGTTATGTTAGTAGCTGGTATCTGGCACGGTTCAGCTTGGGGTTTTATTATTTGGGGTCTATTGCATGGTATCGCTTTAGCAGTGCATCGTCTCACAGGTGTGTTAAGCGATCGCTTGACAATTCTTAACTTATTTTGGCAAAATCCTCTGGGAACTATTTTAGCTTGGTTTCTAACACAAATCATGGTTTTCACATCTTGGATTTGGTTTCGTCTTCCCAATCTCCAAGACTCAGCTTTCGTGATCCAAAACCTTTGGGGTCGTGAGGGTGATCAACAATTTGCGGAAAAAGTCTATGTAGAAGCCTTGAATATTAGTCAATATCAACTCTCTTATTTGTTGGTAGGCATAGCTTTAATGATGAGCATCTCGTATGCTTTTAAACGAGGGCTGAAATTAGAATTTAGCTGGCCTATCAAAATTGTTTTTGTCCCCTTATGCTTTTATGCAGTTTGGTTATTAGCTCCTGAAGGGAGTTTACCTTATATATACTTTGATTTTTAGGAGTGAATTTTCTCCTGTAATTTCTGTAAATCTGATTACATCAGGAAAACATATAACTGATATAACTAATACTAATTTTAATTATCTTTACAAATCGAAACTCATCCTCTAATATAGTTAACAGATAGGCAAAACCACCTATCAACATCATAAAAAAATAAAGCAATCATAAAATGACAACAACCTTACAACAGCGCGAAAGTGCTAACGTATGGGATCGCTTTTGCGAATGGATCACCAGCACCGACAACCGGATTTATATCGGTTGGTTCGGCGTTCTCATGATTCCTACCCTGTTAGCTGCTACTACCTGCTTCATCATCGCTTTCATTGCTGCGCCTCCCGTTGACATCGACGGTATCCGTGAGCCAGTTGCAGGTTCTTTAATGTACGGAAACAACATCATCTCTGGTGCAGTTGTTCCTTCTTCTAACGCTATCGGTTTGCAC
>JANMEE010000347.1:0-6834 GCA_031376645.1 Dolichospermum sp. OTE_75_concoct_329_sub
GATTCTGCCAGTAATGGCAAACAGGATCAGGGCAAGAACCGTACATCTAAGGTAATACCTGAAAAGCGGATATTATTCGAGCAGTTGTCTTTACAATTGTTTGATTAAGAATCCCCGCGTCTTTAGACCGGGGAGTGTCAATATCCAATTTGGGGTACAGCCAGGATACCCTTGCAAATCCGGCAAATGATCTGAAAACTGTCGCTATATCTAAGTTTTAGCGGCTTCAGTATCGTACTTGCAAGCATCCCGGCTGTATTTTTTTGCTGAAACTATTGATAGTTAAGGATTACCAAGAAAATCCCGCTTACCAATTTCTACACCACAATGTCTGAGAATGTTATAAGCAGTAGTGACATGAAAATAAACATTAGGCAGAATAAAGTAAAGCAGATAGGGCAATCCCTCAAAATTCATGGTTTCTTTACCAATAGGTAAAGAAATTGACTTTTCCTCTGAGCCATCAATTTGCTCTGGTGTTAACGTTTCTAGATAAGTGACGGTTTTTTGAAGACGAGTGATAAGCTCAGGAAAGGTAGTTTCAGTGTCTTCCATTTGGGGGGCTTCCAATCCGGCCAGTCTAGCTGCACCTCTTCTAGCAATATCAGAAGCAATTTGAACTTGTCTCACTAACGGCAACATATCAGGATAGAGTCGGCTAGTGATCAGTATTGATGGCTCTATTTTCCGAGCTTCTGCGTGTGCATCACCCTTTTCCAGAATGGCCATAAGATTATTGAGAGCGCGAATGATTGGTGGCACTAAGGCTTGATACATAGAAATAGTCATGAAAGTCTCTCCTTAAAGCAGGTCTTCAAAACTATTCTCTGTTAAGAAGGGACAAAAAAACCTAATCATGGGCTGGAGTGACTACAGTAGGTGATTAAGAGGATGAATGAACAAGTTTTTAATGTATAAATAAACCCTCTTGTAAACCTCTCCCCGAAGCGGGGAGAGGCTTTGAAACCCCCCTTCCCAGCCTTCGGCACGCTGCGCTAACGTAGGGAAGGGGCAGGGGGGTTAGGTTTTTGGAGATTATCGGTTTCATCTAATACTTTATGGCTAACGCCACGCTATGCCTCCGGCACACTTCGTGAACGCTATCAAACAACCTCTAAGATGTCTAACTGTAGTGTAGAGTTAACAGATAATACATATTTTACCAATTCACAAAATATTTATAAATTTCCTAGCTATTTTAATGATATAAAGCACTATGAGGTAAAACCCTGAAAACTTCTTCCATAGTTGTAATTCCAGTAATCACTTTTTGGGCAGCAGCGATACTAAAAGAAGTAAAATCAATTGTTTTTAAATAGCGATTTAATTCAGTCATTGTTCCTTGATAAATCAGTTCTCGCACCCTATCATCAACATCCAATAATTCCACGATTGCTTCTCTTCCCAAATATCCCGAATTAAAACATTTAATACAACCTTTGCCTTTTAACCAATGTTGAGTATTTTCTGGTGTGGGTTGTAATCCTAATTTCCGCAACTCCTCTGAGGTGGGTATGTACGGTTTAGCACAATGATAACAAACTCGACGAACCAAACGCTGGGCAATAATTCCTAAAAGAGCATCACTAATTAAACCTGGATCAGGACCGACATCTTTTAACCGGGGAATCGTGCCAACAGCATCGTTGGTATGCAAAGTGGTAAATACCAAATGTCCAGTTAAAGCAGCTCTGACAGCGGTTTCGGCGGTTTCGTTGTCTCTAATTTCTCCCACCATAATCACATCAGGATCTTGCCTAAGAATCGCCCTTAAACCTGCGGCAAAGGTCATACCTGCGGCTTCATTTACCTGAGTTTGGGTGATACCAGATAATACATATTCTACCGGATCTTCTACTGTCACTACATTTACTGATTCTTTGGCTACTAATTGCAAACTAGTATACAATGTACTAGTTTTGCCTGAACCTGTTGGACCTGTCAGGATAATCATCCCTTGGGGTTGACTTAACCATCTTTTGTATATCTCCAGCGCCGAATTAGAAAAACCTAGTCCACCGATATTGGTAAAGGGATTTCGCTGGGGAAGTAAGCGAATTACCACTTTTTCACCACCAACACAGGGGAGGGTACTAACCCGCATATCTAAACCTACGTCTGATGATTCTCCTAAAGCATATTTCTGGCCTATGCGTCCATCTTGAGGACGACGGCTTTCACCGATATCTAAATCGGACATAACTTTAGTAGCAACTACTACTCTGCGGCTGATTTCTAGAGGAAATGTAGTAATGTACCGGAGAACACCATCTATTCGATAACGGACTCTTAAACCCTCTGGCATTGGTTCTAAATGGATATCACTGGCACGGTTGCGTAATGCCGCACTAAATAGAGTTTTTACCCGCTGGATTTGGTCAGATGCTCTAGAAAGATAGAGTTCTGTGAGTTCGGCAACATTTTCTGATTCGAGTTCATTAGTCAGGGGATTGATTAAAGAGTCCCCACTGATTTTATTCAGATCAAGATTTTGAATATGATACCAACCACTATAGCTTTTTTCCGTAATAGAGAGAATTTTAATATCTGTAAAAGTGCGATCGCTTAATTTTTGAATTATATCTGCTTCAATAGTAATAGGACTACCCAAATAATAGCAATTACGCCATAATAAGAGGGGTAAAACTGGGGGTAATTTCAGAGGGTGGGAAAATAACCGAAAAAATCGCACACTAACTTCAGGGTCTAATAATTCTATATTAACTGTACCTATCTCATTTATTAAGAGACTGAGTGCCTGTTGACAATCAATTTCTCCCTTTTTTAGCTGCTGCCAAGGATATTCCATATTTTTAAACTCAACAATTTTACTTGTATCTATGCACCACTATTTTATGGCAAAAAATCAACTATGGGAATCATAATGGGAATCTAACTCTCAAATTTTTTAAATTAAGGATAATTTATGAAAGAAATGGAAATACTGAAAAACTTATATGCTCAAGATTTAGAAACTAGAAAAAACTGGTATTCCCAGGTAGCAGAAGCTTATAATAAATTCAGACCTCGCTATCCACAAGAAATTATTAATGGTGCTGTAGAAGTAGCTCAATTTTCCAGCAATGCTCAGATTTTAGAATTAGGTTGTGGACCGGGAACTGCAACTTTAGCATTTGCTAAATTAGGTTTTTCTATGATTTGTCTAGAACCGAGTGTAGCTGCTTGTAATTTAGCCAGACAAAATTGTGAAATATATCCACAAGTAGAAATTCAGCAAACTACCTTTGAAGAATGGGAACTAGAACCTGGAAAATTTGATGCTGTTCTAGCTGCAACCTCTTTCCATTGGATTAATCCTGAATTTGGTAATAATAAAATTGCTCAAGCTTTACGGAATGATGGTAATTTAATTCTGCTGTGGAATATGACTCCACAACCAGAATATGAAGTATATCAAAGTTTTCAGGAAGTTTATCAAAAATATGCTCCATTATTAGATAGATATGAAGATATAGAAACCCAAAAAGATATAGTTCAAGCTTTAGGACAAAAAGCTATTGACTCAGGTAAATTTCAAAATTTAGTTTCCGAACAAGTTGTTTGTAAAGTTAATTATGATATTGATGAATTTTTACTGCTTTTAAGCACATACACACCATATCTAAAACTAGATATAAAAACTAGAAATTGTATATTTACGGAATTAAGGAAAAAGATAGAAAATAACTATGGAGGTAATATTCAAATTACCTATATATCAGCTTTTCAAGTTGCTAAAAAATCTTAAATGAATTTTAAATCAAATTTTTTGAGGAAAATCATGAAAAATCATGTTTTAATTCTGGGAGGTAGAGGAAGAATCGGTAGTAGCGTTGCTGAAGATTTATTCAAATATACCCAAGCAGAAATTACTATTACTGGACGTTCCTCACAGATAGAGAATTTTTCTTGGGGAGAAAGAGGACATTTTTTAGTATTAGATTTAGCTGATATCGACAACCTAAGAAAAGCCATATCTCAATCTGATTTAGTCATTCATTGTGCAGGTCCTTTTCACTATCGAGATACTCAAATTTTAGAAATTTGTATTAATGAAGGTGTAAATTATATTGATGTGAGTGACCACCGTTCTTACACACAAAAAGCCATAAAATTACATACTCAAGCCGTAAATGCTGGAGTAACTGCAATCATTAATGCGGGGATTTTCCCCGGTATTTCTAATAGTTTAGTTCGTCAAGGAATCGAAAAATTTGACTTACCAGAAAAAATACATTTAAGTTATTTAGTTTCTGGTTCTGGTGGTGCAGGAATTACCGTCATGCGAACAACTTTTTTAGGATTAAAACATCCTTTTGAAGCTTGGATAAATAGTAAATGGCAGACAATTAAACCTTATACAGAACGAGAAAATATTGACTTTCCCTTTCCGTATTTTAGTAGAGGAGTTTACTGGTTTGATGTTCCAGAAACTTTCACAATTCCAACTTCTTTTCCATTGGTAAAAACCGTAGTTACCAAATTTGGCTCAGTTCCCGATTTTTATAATCATTTGACTTGGATAGCAGCCAATATTTTTCCTAAAATATTAATGCAGAAAAATGAAATGATTGAATTTTTATCTCATATTAGTTACAGAATGACAGAAATTACGAATATATTTACTGGAGTTGGGGTAGTAGTTAGAGTAGAAATAACAGGAAAGATTAATAATCAAACCGCAGTTTATTGTGCAACTTTAATACATGAAAATACAGCAATAGCGGCTGGGTTAGGTGTTGGTAGTATTGCTAAATTATTACTAGAAGATAAACTCAAACATCCTGGAGTTTTACCTGTAGAAGCAGTATTACCGACAGATTTATTTAAACAAAATATGCAAGAACGAGAAATTGAGATTAATTCTTTTCTCAGATTCCTTTAAAAATTAATAAATCTGATTACAGGGGTTTAGCTAGAGGCTTCCAAATAAAAAAAATATCCCAAATTCTCTTGTGGTGCAGGCATCTTGCCTGCTAATAATACAGGGAGGGGCCAGATGCCCATCCCACAAGATTGGATTATTTTCTTTGTGGAGTTATCTGACAGTTATGTGCAGATAAGAATAGTAGAGACGTTTTTGGTAAACATCTCTACATTTTGAGGAATATGAATGTGAAATTATTTACTCACCCTCTACCAAAGCCCGATATTCATCTGCTGTCATAGCGTCCTCTATTTCGGCAGCATCATTAATACGCACTTTAATTAACCAACCGTCACGATAGGGATCATCAGCTATTTGTTCAGGATCATTAATTAAGGATTCATTCCTTTCTATAACTGTACCGCTGATTGGTGACTTCAGTTCTTCTACTGCTTTTACTGATTCAACTGTGCCAAATTTGTCTCCTAAATTAATAGCATCACTAATTTCTGGCAATTCTAAAAAGACAATATCACCTAATTGATCAACAGCAAATTCAGAAATACCGATAGTAGCAATGTCGCCATCTAGACGAACATATTCATGAGAATCTAAGTATCGCAAATCCTGGGGATATTCAAAAGACATATCACTTTCTCTTCCACATTAAAAAAATAGTGTTACAAGAGTAACCTAAAACAAATTATTTCTCAAAAACCACCAGAGGTTATCAATTAGTAACACGATTCTTGGAGCGATAAAATGGGCGTTTCACAACTACAGCAGGGTAAGCTTTGCCGCGAATTTCCACATCTAGCTGTTGCTTGAGGGTTGCTAACTGGGTGGGAACATAAGCTAAGGCTATGGGATAACTAAGGGTTGGTGAAAGAGTACCGCTTGTTACTTCTCCTACAACTTTATCTGATGATAATACGGAGTAGCCGTGGCGGGCAATATTCCGTCCTTGTGTTTGTAAACCTACGAGTTTACGATGTACTCCCTGGGCTTTTTGCTGTGTTAAAACCTCCCGTCCAATAAAATCACCTTTAGTATCTAAATGTACTAGCCAACCCAAACCAGCCTCTAGTGGTGTGGTGCTATCGTCAATATCTTGCCCATAAAGTGCCATTGCAGCTTCTAAACGCAAAGTATCTCGACAACCAAGTCCGCAAGGAATAACACCAACATTATATAGGGCTTGCCACAAGTCTATCCCTACTGATAAATCTACCATCACCTCAAAACCATCTTCGCCAGTGTACCCTGTCCGGGCAAGGAATGCGTGTTTTCCGAAAATAGTCGTTTCTAAATGCCCGAAAGCCTTAATGGGTGATAAGTCACTTGTCACTAAGGATTGGAGATGATTAGTAGCTGTTGGTCCTTGAACAGCAATTAAGATTTTATCCTGTGAAAGGTCTTGAAATTGAATTACCTCAGGATCAAGATGTGCCAAAATCCATGTTTTATCTTTATCGGTAGTTGAAGCATTGACGATAATTACTAATTTTTGCGTATTATTGCTGTCTGTGCTTTGATAGTAAATAATTATGTCGTCAACAATTCCGCCTTGAGGGTTTAGTAATACGGTATATTGCGCTTGCCCAGGTTGTAACCGACTTAAATCGGAAGGAACTAAATACTCAAGTTGGGAAATCAGATTTTTACCTTGGAGGGTAAATTTGCCCATGTGAGAAATATCGAACATTCCAGCGGTATTTCTCACAGCATGGTGTTCTTGGCTGATACTGCTATATTGTATGGGCATTTCCCAGCCCCCAAAGCTGGTAAATCTGGCTTTGAGTTCTACACCCATTTGATATAAAGGGGTTCGCTCTAGAGGGGGGGTAATATTTTCTTGATTAGCCACAGATGGTTATTTATATTTACTTGACACTCTGCGCTCTAAAGAGACGCAGATTCTATAGAGAGTTTCAGTCTATATCCCTCAGTTATCCCAGTTTCAGGCA